>JBEKKG010000241.1:0-9226 GCA_050010835.1 Planctomycetota bacterium | reverse complement strand
CGGCGACGAGACCATCGAGGACGAGGTGCCCGAGCCCCCGGATGACCCCGTGACCAGGCCGGGCGATCTTTGGATCTTGGGGGAACATCGATTGCTTTGCGGCGATTCCAGCAAGCCCGAGGACGTCGACCGGCTGCTGGATGGCGCCAAGGCGCGGTTGGCGAACGCGGAGGCGGTTCTGGCCGCCTACAAGCCCTTGATGGAGTTGGGCTTTGGCGCCGGCTGCGAGCTGGCCAGCCGGGAACTGGCTGTGACCAAGGGCAAGGTGGAATTACAGCGGGGCGAGATGAAGCACCGCCTCACTATGGACGGGGCGCTGCCGGAGGACCGCGCCAAGGCCAAGTTGGACCGGGAACTGGAGGAGTTAAGCCTCAAGATCAAGGAGATTGATACCGCGGACCAGCTCGACAGCCTCAATGTGAAAGTCCATTCCGGCGAGCGCAACGTGGCACACTTGCGGCGCAAGCTGGCACAACATAAGGAGGACTTGAACCGCAGCACGCTCTACGCCCCCCACGAAGGCGTCGCCGTTTACCGGCTTATCGAATGGCGGGGGAACAAGAAAGTCGAAGTGGGCGACGTTGTCGGCCCGTGGCTCAGCCCGATGGAACTGCCCACCTTGGACAAGATGAAAGTGCGGACACAGGTGCCGGAGTCCTTCATCCGCAAGCTCAAGGCGCGTGTGCAGGCCAGGGGCGAGTCTGAGAGTCATCAGGAGGACACCGAATCGGGCAGCCAAGGACCGGAGGCTAGGGTTCCGTCATCCGGCTCCAAAGCCCGGGTCATCGTCAAGACCTTGCCTGGCCGGGTCTACCCGGCGGAAGTCATCTGGATTGACGGCTGGGCGCGGGACCGCAATCAAAAGCTCTCCGATGCCGACATCAAGGCCCAAGGCATGTCAGGGGTGCGGGTCTTCGATGTCGAAGTGGAGCTGGAGGAGAGCGATACGCTGAACCTGCGGGAGGGGTTCCGCTCGACGGTGGAGTTCCCTGTGGAAACACACCCTGGTTTGCTCTCTGTGCCCATCAGTGCCGTGATCAACCGCAGCGGCCTCCCCCACGTGCAGGTCCTGCAGGACGGCCAGCCTGTATGGCGCAAGATCGAGCTGGGCATGCAGTCCCTGGACCGCGTCGTGGTGACGGCCAATCTGAGTGAAGGCGAACTGGTCTTTGTGCCAGGTGCCACGCCACCGCCGCGCCTCGCCGAAAAAGCCCCGCCGGAAGACCCCAAGTTGGCCGCCGCCAAGGCCAAAAAGAAGGGACGCCGGGACTCCGGAGACTCCGATCCGGGGCCGCCGTTCCCCGTGCAGCCAGGCAAGCCGGCCAACACCAGCAACTCCCCCGGCACGCGCAGCGGGGCGAAGCCGCAGGCGAGAGGTGACAAGTGAGTTCGAAGCCAACCCGGGCAGGCAGCCGCATCCCCAACAGCCGGAGATTGCCGCCACTCCCCGCTGCTCTCGCCGCGGCGGGAACTGTGCTCTTCGTTCTCCTGGCGTTGACTCTGCCGTCACTGTGGCGCGGGCCGTTGGCGCACGCGGGCCAGGACCGGCCGGCAGTTCCGGACGCCTGCCGGACCGCGCCCGTGCTCCGCACTTCGTTCAAACAGGCTGTGCAGCGCACCGGATCGCTCAAGCCGGTCAACGAACAGCGCATTTGCGTCAAGGTCAACGGGACCATCCAGGAGATGGCGCCCTTGGGGAAGATCGTAGCCAAAGATGAAGTCGTGCTGCGCCTGGATCCCCTTCCGCACCGGGACGCCAAGGCCGCGCAGGAAGCCCTGCTCAAGCAGACCGAGGCGGAGTACAGGAAAGCGCGGGAGGAGACTTCCAAAGTACTTAACCAGGCCAAAGAGGACGTAGCCGGCTACGACCTGCGGGTGGAATTGGAGACGCGCCGGCTTGAGGAAATCAAGAAAGGCCCCACGCCTCAGGACGTGGTCAACGCTCAAGTGGATCTGGAGAACAACCGCATCCTGCTGAAGGCCCGAGAGGAGGAACTGGAGTTGCTCGCGGCCCTGACCGCCGCCGGTTACGCCTCGCAGGAAGAATTGCGCCAGAAGCAACTGGACGTCAAGGAGCAGCGGCTGAACACGGCCGAGTCCGAAGTAAAGCAGCGCAAACTGGACATCATTGACCCGGTCAAGCTGGGCGAACAGGAACTCAAGGTCCACGATGCGCTCAAGTACCGGGACGCCGCCAAGGAGCGCGTCGGCTTGCTGGAACGAAACATGCAGCGGGACCTGGAACACCACCAACGCCAGATGGAACGCGCGAAAACGCGGCTGCGCGATTTGACCGAGAACCTCGAAAAGACCGTTCACACCGCGCCCGGCCCGGGCGTGGTGATCCACAGGCGGCACCGCTGGTATGGTCTCTACACCCCTGGCCGCGACGTTTGGGAAGGGCAGGAGATCATGGCCCTGCCCGACTTCACCAAGATGAAAGTGGTGTTGACCGTGGACGAAGCGCGCATCTCCCAAGTGCGCCTGGGGCAAGAAGCGGAAGTGACTCCCGCGGGTTGGGACGGCCCGCCCCTCAAAGGCAAGGTCAGCCAGGTGGCGGACAAAGGCCGCGACGAGTTTGAGATGTTCAGCGATGAGACCACGGCACTCTCCGGCACCGCCAATCGCCAGGTCTTCGAGGTCGAGGTGGAGCTTGCCGCGCACGATTCCATGTTGCGGCCGGGCCTGCGCGCCGACGTGCAGCTTCTGATCCGCACGCTGGAGAACGTCCTGGTGGTGCCGCGCACGGCGCTGATCCATGACAAGGACGGCAGCCTTGTGGTCTGGGTGGATGCCCCGCACGGACCCGTGCGCCGGCCGGTGCAAGTCAGCGCTGAAAGCGATCTCAGTGCCGTGGTGGAAGGCGTCCAGGAAGGCGAACAGGTTTGGGTGGTGGACCCGGAATAGCACATGAGCGAACAGGACGGCAACACCCAGGGCGGCGCTTCAGGCAGCCCCCCCCCCGCGCCCGGCAAGGCCGGTGAGACCGCCCGTTTCCACACGGCTTCCGTGCGGGCCCTCCGCCCGCCCCCCCGGAAGCATTGGACCAGGACGTTTCTCGTGGGCGTCGTGCTCGCGTTCTGCGCACTGATGCTGAGCCTGCTGCTGGGACCCCTGGCCGGCCCCAAGGCGGCCGGCGTGGCGCTGCTGCCGGTGCAAGGCCAGCCTTTCTGCAGTATCCTGCACGAGACGGGCGCCATCGAGGCGCTGAACGAGCGCGTAATCCTCAACCGCTTTTCCGGCGACATTGTCTGGATGGCCGACGACGGGAAACTCGTCGAGGCGGGCGAGCCGGTCGTCCGTCTCGAGACCCAAATGGTCCAGGAGGACATTGACAGCCGCGAGATTGACCTCCTCGACAAGCGCGACGCCGTGCGCCGCGCCAAGGCCGATATCGCCACGGCCCAGGAGCGGTACAAGCACGTGATCCGGCAAGCCGAGATCACGCTCGAAGAGGCCATCCTCGACCAAAAGCGCATCCATGAGGCGCCCCGGCCGGACGACAAGCTGGACGCGGAATTGACGCTCAAGTCCGCGGCACTGGACCTGGCGAACGCCGAGGTGGATCTGAAGGGCTATACTGAACTGGCCAAGCTGGGTTTCGTTTCCGAGGCCATGCGGAAGGCCAAGTTGCTCGTGTACGCGACCAGCAAGGGCGAGCACGCCAGGGCCAAAATGATCTACGACCTGACCATGCTGGGCAACACTCCCGACGCCAAACGCGTTGCCGACCTGGCGGTCGCGGATGCCCGCAAGCAGCTCAATATCGCCAAGTTCAACCGCGAGGCCGACCTGGCCGTGGCCCAGGCGGCCTACGACCTGGCCCAGGTGGACATGGAGAATTTCGAGCGGGACCTGAACCGCCGCAAGCAGGACCTGGAATGGGCCACGGTCCGCGCCCCGGTGCGCGGGCACGTGGTCTTCATCGAAGTGTACAAGTTCTCGTCCAAGAGCAGGGCGCCCATCGAGGTCGGCGAGTCGCGCACCGCCGGGGCGGACCTGTGCATGATCTGCGACACCTCGGTGCTGCGCATCCGCGTGTGGATCAACGAGTCCGATGTCCGGAGCGTCACCGTGGGGCAGCACGCCCTGGTGCGCCTCTCCGCCTTCCCGGACCGCGCCTTCGAGGCCGTGGTGTCCGAGTTGGCCGTGATCGCCACGGACAAGAACCTGGCCCTCTCCAGCCTGGCCTTGCGCCGCGCGGGGGAAGCCTTTGTGAACGTGGTGCAGATCAAGCTCGATTTCGTCAACCTCCCCGAAGCGGACCGCGAACAGATCCGGGTCGGATTTACCGCGGATGTCTACATTCAAACCAGCCCCGTCAGCAGCGCCCTGACCGTGCCTTGGACGGCCGTGGGCTTCGACGCCCAAAGCCAGCCCTTTGCCGAAGTGGCCGTGGGCGCCGGACGCGCACGGCGCGCGCTCAAACTGGGCCGCAGCGATGCGCACCGCGTGGAGATTCTGGAGGGCTTGAAGGAGAACGAACAGGTCTACGATCAAACCGGCGCGACGCGCCCTGGTGTGGTCGTGCCGGCCATGACCTATTCCAGCGCGCAGGGTGCATGTCAGTAAATGCGTGGCCCAGAGCGTACCGCGGGCGTCCCGCCCGCCTTCGTCCTCGCGCCCTGTCAGCCTGCCACGAGCGGGCGGGACGCCCGCGGTACATTTGCTGACATGCACCCCAGCGCGCACTGATCCTGGATTTTTGATTTTCGATTTTCGATTTTCGATTTTCGATTTAGGATGACCCTGGCAAATGAGGAGGGTGTTTACTGTTAGCACTTCGGAGGCAGTTTTGGATTCATCAAACGACACGCTGACCGCAGTGGAGCAACTTTCTGCCGAGCCGGACGCCGTAATCGAAGTCCGTGACCTCATCAAGACTTACGGCAAGGAAGGCAGCGCGGTCCGCGCCCTCAAGGGCATCTCCATACAGGTGCGCCGGGGCGAGTTCGTCTCCATCATGGGCCAATCAGGCTCGGGCAAGAGCACCCTGCTGCACGTGCTGGGCTGCCTGCACCGCGCCTCGGGCGGGCTGTACATGCTGGACGGCGTGGAGGTCACGACGCTGGAGGACCGCGAGCTTTCGGTTGTGCGCAATCAGAAGATCGGTTTCGTCTTTCAGAAGTTCAACCTGTTGTCGCAGGAGGATATCGTCGAGAACGTGGCCTTGCCGCTGGTCTACGCGGGCGTGCCGCGCGCGGAACGCCTGGAGGTGGCCCGCCGCGTGCTGCACGTGGTGGGTCTGAGCGACCGCCTGCATCATCGGCCTTATGAACTATCCGGCGGGCAAAGCCAGCGCGTGGCGATTGCGCGGGCGCTGGTGACGGAGCCTGCCGTGATCCTGGCCGACGAGCCTACCGGCAATCTCGACAGCCGCACCGGCGAGGAGATCATGGCCGTCTTCCAGAAACTCCACGCCAGCGGGCGGACCATCGTGCAGGTCACTCACGACCGTGAGAAAGCCGAATACAGCGAGCGGATCATCGTCCTCAAAGACGGCCTGGTCCACGAGGTGGTGCAGGTCGCGTCGCGGCGGCGGGCGGGGCAGGGGTGAGGGGATAGGGGCGAGGGGTAGGGGCCGAGGGTTGAATCTTGGGCCGAGCAGAAGGAGGAACACGTTCACATGAGCGTTAGGGAGATCAGCATTATGGCTCTCAAGCTCCCGGCCCGCTCGCGGGCATTGCTTGCGGACGTGCTGCTGGACAGCCTGGACGAGAATTCTACGGAGAGCAACGAGAAGGCTTGGATTCAGTTGGCCAAGAAGCGCGACGAGGATATTTCAAAGGGGCGCGCAGCCTGCAAGACGCACGCAGGGTTGATGAAGGCGGCGCGAGAGGCACTGCGATGCGCGAGGTGATCTACCATCCGGACGCCCAACCGGAGGTCATCAAGGCAGCAGTCTATCACGAGCAGCAACGCGCAGGGCTCGGCCAGCGCTTCCTGGAGGATTTCGACCGGGCCATTGCCGATATCCAGCAACATCCTGAAGCCTGGCCTGCACTTGAGGGCGCATACCGCCGGCATCAGTTCAGGCACTTCCCTTACGGTATCATCTACAGAATCTATCCTGAGGCGATCCGTGTTCTAGCGATAATGCATCTACACCAACATCCCGCCTATTGGAAGCAGAGGACAAGAGGGGAGCCATAGCAAGGTCGCATGGCTTGTAGTTGGAGTGGCCTGTCCCCTTTTTTCATAAGGAGATAAGTGGGGTGTCCCCGGAACTCCATGGGGGAGACCATAGGTTCTTCTTGCCAACCGGAGTGAATTTTGTATGTTGTCTCGGGAGCTCCCCGTCCGTGAACCACAGGAGGTGACGCATGTCGAATTCCGCATCCGCCGCGCTGGTTGCCTGCCTGCCATTGGCCCTGTTGTGTGTCGGCGCCAGTCCGGTCCTGGCCGCCACCTTGGTCCAGGACGGCAAGCCTGCCGCGACAATCATCGTTGCCAAGGAGGCCTGCGACGCCAAGCCGTGGAAACCGGCGGTGGGCACATCCGGCCTTCCCGCGCAAAAAGTGCGCCTGGCGGCCGAGGAGTTGCAGGGCTACATTGAGAAGATCAGCGGCGCCAAGCTCGCAATCGTCAGCGACGACCAGGCCCCCGCGCTCCCCAAGGGCCAGGCCGCTATCCTCGTTGGCGCCAGTAAGCAGACCGAGCCGCTCAAGCTCAACATCCCCTCCGGCCTGACCACCGCGCGGCAGGAGGAGGGTTACGTCATTATCGCCAAGGGCGACACCCTGGTGCTGGCGGGCAATGACAAAGGACCGTACCAAGGCACATTCTACGCCGTCGCCGAACTCCTCAACCGGCTGGGCGTGCGTTGGTTCATGCCGAGCGCCTTCGGCGAATGCGTACCGAAGCAAAGTACGATCGTGGTCAACGACGTCGAGTTCCGCGACCAGCCTTCCTTCTTCGTCCGAAGCTGGAACGGCAACCTCGCGCCCGAGCTGCACGCCGACGACGCAATCTGGCGGCTCCGCAGCAAGCTGACTCTGGACCACAACGCCCTCATCGCCATCCCCGGCGACTCGTACCTGCGCCAGTACCTGCCCGACAAGGAACTCCTCAAGACCCACCCCGAATACTTCGCCAAACACCTCGACGGTTCGGTGGACGAAAACATGATCAGTTTGAGCAACCCGGAGGCGGCCCGGCTCGTGGCCGAGAAGGTCAAGGCGCGAATCAAGGCCGAGCGGGCCAAGAACCCCGAGTTCAATTCGCTGGGATTCGCGCCCGACGACGGCCTGCCCATGGACCTGGGGAAGGAGACGATGACGGCCAGCCTCGGCTTCCCGGACCTGGTTGGCCGCGAGGGCGTGATCACCGAGCTCTCGATCAGCGAGGAGTGGTTCCGCTTCATGAACAAGGTCTGCGAGGAGGTCGTCAAGGACTACCCGGACTTCATCCTCACGACCAACGGCTACGCGAACCGCACTCTGCCGCCGGAGGGGGTGAAGCCGCACCCGAACCTGGGCATAATGTTTGCGGCGATCTGGTCGGACCTGCTCCACTCGTTCGACGACCCCAAGAGCTGGCAGCAACAGGTGCAGGGTCAGTTGCTCCAGCGCTGGGGCCGGATCTGTCCCAGGGTGTTCGTCTACAACTACAACTTCCCGATGCTCGTCACCGGCCTGACGCCCATGCCGTTGACGCGCAAGATCGCGCGGAACACGCCGCTCATAAAGAAGTGGGGCATCGTCGGCTTTGAGGACGAGCAGACCTTCCCTTGGATGGCGCACGGGATCACGTCCTTCTACCTTCGCGCCAAGCTGTACTGGAACGCCGACGCGAACGCCAAGGCGATCCTCGGCGATTACTTCAATACCTGGTACGGTCCGGCCGCCGCGCCGGCGCAGGCCTACTGGGACGCGATCGAAGAGGCGCTGGAGAGCACGCCGCTGCTGGGGCACGAGGACCGCATCCTTCCCTACGTCTATTCCGACAAGCTCACCGAGGAGTTGGAGAAGCAGGAGGCGCGCGCGGAAGAGCTGGCCAAAGACGAACCCTGCAAGACGCGGGTGCGAGTGGATCGCTTGATCCTCGAACACCTCAAGGGCTACCTGGCGATGAACCGCGCCGAGTTCCTCGGCAATTACCCCGAGGCGCTCAAGCAGGCTGAGCGCATGTTCCAACAGCGCGAAGCGCTCAACAGGATCAGCGGCTACTTCTCCATCCCCGAGACCAAGGACCCGCACCGCGTCTACTTCTCGGGATCCTACTACTGGAACCTGACTGACCGCAAGGCGTTCTACCAGAAGCTGCTGGACCTGACCACGGGCAAGACTGGCCAGTTGCTTGTCAAGGCGCCGCGCGAGGTGAAGTTCAGCCTCGACGACGCGGACCTGGGCCGCTACGCGCGGTGGCACGATCCCGGGTTCGACAGGTCGAAGTGGCGCATGATTGACACCGCCACGCCGTTCTATCTACAGGGCGACGGGATGCTCGATCAACGGGGTATCCCGTACGTCGGGCCGGTCTGGTACGTCTTCGAGCTGGATGTCCCGCAGGAGAAGATCGGCCAGCCGATCCACGTCTTCGCCCCGGCCGTGGTTGCCGAAGCATGGGTCTGGACCAACGGCGAGTTCAGCGGCCACCGTCCCTACCAGGAGGCCTACATCCGCCCTGCGTCGCTGGACTTCGACGTGACTAAGCAACTCAAGCCCGGCCGGAACGTCATCGGCGTCCGAGTCAGCACTTCGTCGAGCCGGATCCAGGCCTCGGAAGGCTTCCAAGGGCCGCTGTTCCTGTACTCGCCCAAGGCGGAATAGAAGGGACTGTCGTAATGACGCACGGCGGCGCCCAGAAACAAGGAGAGTACCGCTCTATTCCGGTGGATAGCCCAGGCCAACACAAGAAAGTCCCCCATAGCTTCCATTGCTCTAAGTCCTTAAAATACTGGCCTTTTAGGGATAGATTCAAGATATAATAGGGATCGTTTCAAGATATAATAGGGATGGATTAAAGATATAACAGGGATCGAATCACGATATATTCGAGGTAGATTCAGGTGTAGATAACGATATAATAACGGCAGGACAACGGTATAATCAAGAGCGAGTTCCGTCGCCTGGAAGCTCACTGCGGTATCTGTTGTCAAAGAGCCAACTGCAACTACAACGAACGCTCAGCCACATTGCAAACGGCACAGCCAATCAGAAAGTCACGCGTCCCCGTGTCCCCGTGTCCCCGTCTCGCCGTGTCTTCGCCTCTCTGTGCCTCTGTG
>JBEKKG010000240.1:0-9232 GCA_050010835.1 Planctomycetota bacterium | reverse complement strand
CCCGGCACTAGCTGCCTCTGCAGGTATGGTCTTGATGTACCTTTTCGAATTCTTGCGGAACCTAAGCCGAGCATCCGCGCTTGTCCGAAGTACCTGCTCATAGGCGTTGATTTGAAGAATTACCCGCGACGAGAGGGCCCGAATATTCAGGTGAATCCAATGTGGCTGTCCCTTCGTGACGCGTATGCGCGGCCCAGACTGACGCGAGGAAATTGTAAAGCGCCACTCGTCGTCTTCAATTTTGATGGTGTCTGGTCGAAAGTTGTGAGCGAGGCCGTTGCGGAGCGCCTCCCACAACGTCTTGCCGACCGCCTTACATGGCTCGGTGTCAGGGAGGAGCGAAGTAAAGACCTTGTAGGCCTGGTCGTCCCTCAGATCCCGATGCCAAGTCAACATCTCACAAGCGCAACAGACCAGTAATGCAATAGTGTAGTTAAGCGCGAGATTTTTCTTCAAAATCTCGGCGATGTCCTGCCTGACATAGCCAAATGTCTCGTTAAACTCCTTCTCGATTTCCTTGAAGGCAATCGCCACCGTGGCCATGTTCTGCGACATCTTCTCGGCCACAGCCACCACCTCATCCAGCGACTTGCCCGCTTCAGCCGCCGCGCCTGCCACCTTGTAGACGAAGAGGCAGCCGGAAAGCCCGCGCCCTTCCGCGGTTTTCACCCCGTTGATGACGTCAATCTCTTCGTGGGTCAGCACCTGCTTGACCTTGATGCCCTTTTGTTCGGCCATAGGCAAAGCCAGGTTCGCGGACAGGACATCGCCGGCGTGATTGAGGACAATGAACAGGATGCCCGCATCGCGCTTCATCTTCTGAAAGGCCTCAAGCACCTTCGGCGGACCGGGAGCAGCGAAAATATCGCCGGCCACGCTGACGTCCAGCAGGCCTGCGCCCACGAAGCCGCTCAAGGCCGGCTCATGCCCGCTGCCGCCCAAAGTCACGAGGGCGACTTTCTTCCGGGGCTTGGACCTGCCCGCCCTTACGACGAGGTTCCCTTTCACGATCTTGATCTTAGTGGCGTTGGCGAGAGCGAAGCCTTCGAGCAACTCACTCACCAGGTTGGCCGGATCATTGATGAACTTCTTCATTGCCATCGTCTTGATCTCCTCGAATGGGAAAACGAACGACAAGCCACAGAGAACACAGAGGGCACAGAGAACGGCAGAAGTTGAACATTTCCAAAATCCAAAACCAAAAATCCTTTCTCTGTGTTCTCTGTGTCCTCTGTGGCAAACAGTCGTGTTTCAGGTTCATTTGGCCTGAGTCGCGGGCGCCGCCTCACAGGTCACGCGGAAGCCCACGTTGAAAATCCGCTGCCAGGCCGGGTAGCTCAGCCGGAACGCCGAGCGCGCCCGTTGCGGCCGGTCGTAGAACGAGCCGCCGCGCACGGCCATCATGGTGTCCGCTTTCTCGTTGCGGCCATCGTCTTCGCGGTAAGGATACGGGCGGTATTCGGTCCGCGTCCATTCGGCCACGTTGCCGTGCATGTCATTCAAGCCCCAGGCGTTGGGCTGGTATTTGCCCACGTTCTCCGTCACGGCCGCGCCGTCGTTGACGCCGGCGACGGCGGGAATCCACTTGGGCGAATCGCCCCGGCACAGCGAGAGCAGCCGCGAATCCGCCAGATTGGCCTGCTTGCCGAAGTCGGTGCTGCAATCGCCGTAGCTGAGCGGCGTGGCCGTGCCCGCGCGACAGGCATATTCCCACTGCGCCTCCGTGGGCAGGGCGCACTTGCGGCCGGTCTTCTCCGAAAGCCAGGCGCAGTAGGCCTGGGCCTGGGTCCAGGAAACCCGGATGACCGGCTGCGCAGGCCCGTTGGCGGCCAGGCCGCGGTCGCCCTGGTCCTTGTTGAAGACGCTGATGTACGAGCTGTCGTGCTGCGGATCGAAGACCTTGTACTGGGCGTTGGTGGTCTCCGTCTTCGCCATGTAGAACGGCGCGGCGATCTTGACACGTGCCAGCGGGTACTCGTCCACTTCGCCTTCCAGGTCTCCCATGACGAACTCGCCGGCCGGAATGAGGACCAAATCCAGCGCAGCGCCGGTTCCGAGTTCCAGCTTCAGCGCCGTTGGCAGCCCGGCCGCGTCCTGGCGCTTCTTGGCCTCGGCTGCATCGAAGGGCCAGCCAGGGCACTCGATCTTCTGCGCCGCCGGTTTGACGAACGGCTCCGGCTGCACGTACTTCACAGGCTCGGCTTTGATCTCGGGGATAGCTTCGGGATCTTCGGGCCGATTGGCGTACTTGGTCCGCATCTCCAGGCGCCGGTCATGCTGATTCCCCGCGATGGCGCGGTGTTCATGCCAGGTGCCGTGGTCGGGAACGTTCAGGTCAATCCAGGTATAGAGCCTGTCCCAGGCTTCCTCGTCGGGCTTGACGTTGTAGTGGCCTTTCTTGAGCATTTGAATCAGTTCACTGGTGCCGGCGTGGTATTCCATCGGGACCAGGACGTGATAATCGCTTTCCGGCCCCGGACGCCGCACAAAGGGGTGCAGCGCTATGTACGACTGCGTGAAGTTGCGCCAGCCGTTCTTGTCTTTGGCGGTGAAGTCCGGAATGTTCTGTGGCACAGGCTTTCCAGCCTGTGTCTCATTGTTGGGCAAGCCAGAGGCTTGCCCTACATGGCAACCGACGCAGAACTTGTCGAGCGCCGGCTGGACTTCGCGCTTGAAGCTGAAGCCCCGCGCCGGGCCGTACCACGGCGTGATATCCGCCGGCGCCCGCGCGGCTGCATAAGTGGGCTTGGACGGCGGAGTGCTGTTCTGCCTGTCGTGACAGCCGACGCAAGAGAGGACCTCGCCCGGCTCGGCGGTGAACCAACTGCGCATGAGCTGGACGGCCCTGCCTTCGGCGTCCAGCGGCTGCACCGCCAGCGGCGTATTGGCCGGGACCTTGAAGTTGGCCGAGCCGTCCTCATAGACCGGGACGGTGCCGATGATGCGGTGTACGTCCCACGGGCCGTCAATCCCGATATTGATGTGGCCGCCCATCTGCGGGTAAGCGTAGTGCGGCTCATAAAGTCGCAGTTTCTTGACCGTGCCGCGCGGCACGCCATGCATGGCCTCGCCCCTGTAAATGTCGGAGATGTAAATGGTGGCTTCGCGGCAGTCGGGCTTGACCTTGTCGGGAATGACGGGCGGCGTGGCCGTCTTGCGGAACGGGAGCGGTTCCAGCAGAGCGTAGCCCGGCACTTCGAGGAGCGGGAGCATATTGTCGAAAATGTCCACGAGGTAGAGGCTCCACTCCGCTTGGGCCGTCAGCTTTGCGGAGACGAGGAAATACCTGTCGCTCAAGGGATACGGATGCAGGAACTTCGGCCAGGAGCCTTCCACCAGGCCGTCGGCAATGGTCGGAGGCACCGGCTTGCCGTATCCGGGGATGCGCTGCACGGCGCCGTCCGCTTCGTGCCGCCCCCGGGCAGGATCAAGGAGCACCAGCTCACCCATGCGCGGCACGCCGTGGTGGCCGGAGATGACAGCCACAACTTCGGTGGGGTGGCCGGGAATCGGCCGGGCGTAGAAGGTCGAGTTCGGCCAATATGAGTTGCTATGGTAGTATTCCATCTGCCCCGTGCCATCGGGATTCATGTGGAAAAGGTGGCGCGTGAAGTAATGGGACGTGTCGGAATACTCCCAGCGCGTGTACAGCACCCGGCCGTCGTTCAGCACCGTGGGGCACCAGTTGTGGTCCTGATCGAAGGTCAACTGCCGCACGTTCCGCCCGTCAGCGTCCATGACGCACAGGTTGGCGACGGTGTTCCCGCCGCCGACACACGGCACGCCGTGGAACGCCATAGTTGAGCCGTAGATGATCTTGCCGCTGGGCAAATAGCAGGGATCGTAGTTGTCAACGTCCGGCTCCTCGCCCGCAGTGACTTGCCGGAGTCCCGTGCCGTCGCTTTTGAGCTCCCAGATCTGCCAGCGCCCGTGGCTGCCGGGCATGGAGAGAAGCATCCTGTCCGCATCGAAGTGCAAATCCACGTCGCCGACGAACTCGCCTTTCTCCGGCTTGTAAAGGGTCGTCAGCTTGCCCTGCGGGCCGACCGGCGAAAGGACCGCGATCTCATTGTCGTAGCCATTCCTGGGCAGCGCGCAGTTACCCTGCCAGTTCTGAGGCAGGCCCAGTTGTTTGGGGTCGCGCTTGACCAGCAGCAGCCTGTCGAAATCGAGCAGCGGGTTGGAGAGCAGCGCATCCAGGCGCAGCGCCTTGAACTGCTCCGCGGCTTTCATGCACGCTTCCTCATCCGCAGCCGTGGCGAGGGCCTTGGGCAGGCTGGCCAGGGCCTTCTCCACATCGTCGCAGCGCCGCAGGTACTCCGCCGCCTTGGGGTACTTCTCGCTGTAGGTCTGCGAGAGGTCCTCAATGGCCCGCCGCAACGGGGCAACGCTGAGTGTCCGCACCTGCGCCAGCGCCTCCTCGTTCATCCGCGACTTGTGGTAAATCGTGCGCAGGCGGGCCAGCCCAGCCGGATCGCGGACATCCTTTGCCGCAGCCTTGGCTTCGGTGCTCAAGAGGCCCCGCGTGGCTTTGGCATAGCGATCCGCGAACGCGGACAGGTCCCCGGCCGGCCAGTCCTGCACCCATAAGCCGTCCTGCCGTTCCCAGTCCATTTGCCGGCGCGCCTCGGGCTGCGTGAAATCGCGGCGCACCAGTTCCCAGAAGCCGTCGCGCAACTGCACCCCCTGGCTGTGCGCCCCGCCGGGCTGGGGATTGGTGGAGAAGTAAAACCCGCAGCCGCCGCTCTGGTTGTGAATCTTGAAGAGCAGCTTGTTTTCGCCTGCCGCCAACTCCAGCTTCGCCTGGTCCTGGTTGGGCGCGGCGCCGCGCGGCACATCGTTGGAGATCAGCTTCTTGCCGTTGAGCCAGAAAACCATGCCGTCGTCGCTGCCAAAGTAACCGGTGAGCGTTTTCGGGGCCTTGACGGTGACGGTGCGATACAGGTACGTGGCGGTGTTGTCGCCCGTGTGCAAGTCGTGGACCACGCCGTCTTCCCACTCGGGGTGGAGCGTCCAGCGGAGCTGGCCGTAGGTCTTGCTCAATTCGATCTCGGTTTCCGGCGGGAAAACTTCACTGAAGGAACTTTTGCCGGGGTTCTGAAACGTGCCGATATGATACCAAGGCGTCCATTTCTCCCCTGAAGTGCCGGCTTGCTGGGGGGACAACTCCAGTTCGGTGGCCTCTTCCGCTTCCACTTTGGCCAAAGTTTCGCGCGCGGCCATCATGCTCTCCTGCCACGTGTCTTTCTTCACGTAGCAGGCGGCCAAGCGCTGCTTTTCTTCCTTCGGCAGCTTCGCCGCAGCGGCCCCAAGGACATAAGGGCACAGCAGCAACCCGGCAATCAGGCCGCACCAGCCAATGGTTCTCATCCGCAACCTCCATTAGGACCAGACCGTGCTTCAACAAGCTTAGCAGGATTCCCGCCGTTGTCCAGCGGCGTGTAGGCTGACAGGCAGGACTTAACGGTCAATATGCACCAGTCTATCTGGCATGTTTACTCCGTTGGTCCTCGCGCTTCCTCAAGGCCGCCACACACGCGGTTGAATCAGCCATTTTTGGATACCGCTTCAAGATGCCAAAGGCGGGGTGAGTGATCAATTCCTCATAGGACAGGCCGTTCTTCGCGCCTGGTTTCGAGGAGGAACTGGCAACCGTGACTATCACATTGCCATCTGGAATGGCAATCTTGGCAGAGACGGACAGCTTACCACCTTTGACTTTACCAGGCACACGCACCGGCTCATTCCCCTTGCGCGCCGTGATTTCCATAGGCACTCTCCTTGGATCAGCCCATCCTTCAGTTTGAGTCTTAGCAGGATTCCCACCGTTGTCCAGCCTTGTGCCGTTGGGAATGAAATGGGCTTTGACGTGCTCTGCCTCCCGGCTATGCTGACGCCGCTTCAATGAAGTGTTTTTGCCAGCCGCGCCAGCAGCATGGCAATGTGGGCAGGGCCAAACCCGAAACGGGAGAGTACCCTATGGCGACCGAAATTGAATTCAAGGGCGACGACATCGTACGCATAGCGGCGGCGCAGAAGGGCCTCCGCCGGGCGTCTCTTCTTGTCCTGATTGCGAACGCCTTGTTGTGGACACTGTTGCTCACGCCGCTTTCTGAAAGACTGGGAATCAAATTCACCTGGATTATCTTCGTGGCCGTCGTGCCGCTTTTCATTGCTCAGGCGCTCATTGCGGGGAGTTGCGCGTTCCTCAGCGCCCGGTCCCTTAAGATCGAAGAGGTCATGGCGTGGCTCGCAGCAGTCTTGGCAGGCTTGCTGACCTGGCCGCCACTTTTCTTCATGTCGCTCTTAGTGATGTGGTGGCTCCTTGCCGAGGGCACTAAGATCCTTAGGAAAGCGGGCCTCAAAGCGGGTTTAACGGGCGTAAGTGAGCAGGACCTTGACAGTTGGCAGGCCGCCAACAAGGAGTTCTCAATGTCATTCAGCAGTACCAGATACAAAAGGTGAATCATGAAAGTTGTCTTTGTCGGCGGCGGTTCGTTCCGTACCTTGCCTGTCGTGCGTGCAGCGATGGCGGAGAAGCGGATTTTAGAGGGCGGCGAGATACGCCTGGTGGATTTCAATCTGACCCGCGTGGAGACCGTGGCCCGCCTCATTATGAAGGCGCCGGAATACGCCGGCTCGGGCTGCAAAATCACCTGGACCGACAAGCTGGATGAGGCGCTCCCCGGCGCTGACATGGTGAGCATAAGCTTCCCCGTCGGCTCGCCGCAAGTCTGCCGCTTGAGCGATCAGGCCTGCGCGGCGCGCGGCTTCTTCGGCTCGGACCAGATCTCGCTCAGCGGCGCGTTCCGCGCGGTCACAGGCGGCACGATCGTCCTGGGCATCGCCCGGCGCATGGAAAAACACTGCCCGCAGGCGTGGCTGGTGGACTTCGCCAACCCTGTGGCGGTCTACAGCGGCCTGGTGAACAACCACACGCGGATCAGGGCGCTGGGCATCTGCGGCGGCTTCACCAACCATCGCTGGGACCTCACGCGGCTCTTGTTCGACAAGGACGAGTATTGCGACGAGTTCAAGGTCACGAGCGCCGGCATCAACCACTTGAGCTTCATCCTGCGGGGCACGTACCGGGGTGAGGACATCTACAAACTCCTGGGCAAGCGGCTCAAGCAGAAAGGCTGGCAGCCCTGCCGCTCGCCGAAGTTCGGGCCCATCATGGAGAAACACATCCGCCACGGGCTGGCCCGCCTCGCGGAGATGTACCACCGCTTCGGCACGATCATCTTCTCGACCGAAGGCGACGGCATGATGCACATCTTCTTTGAGGGCATGCGGGAGCGGATGCTGAAAGACTACAAGCCGCTGGCCGCCGCGGAAATCCGGCGCTGGGCGAAGCAACTCCCGGAGGACAGAGCACGGGTTGACCGCGAGTTCCGCAGCCACCTCGACAAGGAACTGGGCCCGGACTTCTGGTCCCAAGGGCCGCTGCAGAACCCGCGCTTTGCCGCGAATCCCGCGGATCCCACGGTGGTGGTCCTGAGAGCATTGAGCGGCGTGGCGCGCGAGTGGCTGGCGGCAAGTTTGCCCAACCGCGGCGCGGTACGCGGGTTCAAAGACCGCACCGTGCTCGAATACTCGATGTTCCTGGATACGCAGGGCGTACACCCCGAGCCGGACCTGGAAGTGCCGGACTGTTTCCACGGGCTGATCAGCGCACTGGCAACCCACCAAAGGCTTCTGGGCGACGCCATCGCCACGCGCGACCCCAAGATTTTTTCCGACGCCCTCTTCTCCTATCCCATCTATCAGAATACGAAGCAAGCCAAGAGCCTGTGGCGCGATCTGCTCCGCATCCACGCCAAGGAAATGCCCGCGGAGTTCCAGAAAGCGCGGGAGTACTTCGGGGCTTGAGCCACACGGTCCGAGCCGCGACCGTAAGGGAGCGGTTCCATCATTCCTATTCTTCCCATTCTTCCCATAGCAGGCAACGGAGCGCTCACTGTGACCGCTTGCTTACGCACGGCTCGGACTGAACGGTTAGCAATTTGCAATTCCGTTGTCGTTACGCCGGAATGTCCTGGAACAGAATCGTCGAGAGATACCGCTCGCCAAAGTCCGGCAAGATCACGACGATGTTCTTGCCCTTGTTCTCCGGTTTGCGCGCCACAGTGACCGCCGCGGCCATAGCGGCTCCGGAGGAAATGCCGCAGGTGATGCCTTCTTCCTTGTGCAGGCGCTTGGCCATCTCAATGGACTCCTCGTTGGTGACGGTGGCGATCTCATCCACGAGACTCAGGTCCAGCACGGCCGGCTTGAAGCCGGCGCCGATACCCTGGATTTTGTGCAGGCCGGGCTTGAGCGGCTGGCCCAGGCGCGTTTGGGTCAGCACGGGCGAATTGGCGGGCTCAACCGCGACGGCGGTAATGGCTTTCTTCTTCTCGCCCTTGAGATAGCGGCAGATGCCGGTGATCGTGCCGCCGGTGCCGATCCCGGAGACCAGAATGTCCACGGCGCCATCGGTGTCGTTCCAGATCTCCGGGCCTGTGGTCTTGAAATGGATTTCAGGATTGGCGGGGTTGTTGAACTGCTGCGGCATGAAGTGTCTGCGCGGGTCGCCGGCGACGATCTCCTCGGCCTTGGCAATGGCGCCGGGCATGGCCTTGGGGCCTTCAGTCAGCACAACCTCCGCGCCGAACGCCCGCAGAATGCGGCGGCGCTCCACGGACATTGTCTCCGGCATGGTCAGGATCAGCCGGTAGCCGCGCGCGGCGCAGACAAAAGCCAAGGCGATGCCGGTGTTGCCGGAAGTGGGCTCGACGACGGTGACGTCGCGCGAGCCGGGCTTGAGTTTCCCGTCGCGCTCGGCGGCCCAGATCATCGCGGCGCCGATCCGGCACTTCACTGAGTACGACGGGTTGCGCCCCTCAATCTTGGCGAGGACCGTGGCGCCGGTGCCTTGCGCGATGCGGTTGATCCGCACCAGCGGCGTGTTGCCGATGCTCAGCGAGTTGTCGTCGTAAATTCTAGCCATTTTCCATCTCCTTATTTTCAACCACAAAGACACAAAGGCTAAGCTAACCAACAGGCAGACAAACAGCAACCCCGATAACTCGGGGCGGATCGTTTGTTCTCCTGTTCTCCTGTTCCCAGTTCTGGGTGCATGTCAGTAAATGCGTGGCCCAGAGCGTACCGCGGGCGTCCCGCCCGCCTTCGTCCTCGCGCCCTGCCAGCCTGCCACGAGCGGGCGGGACGCCCGCGGTACATTTGCTGA
>JBEKKG010000239.1:0-9251 GCA_050010835.1 Planctomycetota bacterium | reverse complement strand
GGTAGATGATCCGCCAAACTTCACCTGCTCAACACGATGATCGCCACGTCCGCGTTCAGGTTGGGGTCCTCGTTGACCTGCCGCTGGGTCTCCGTATCCAGGTACACTTCGCGCAGGATGCGGATACTCTTGCGGCGGCAGAAATCCACGAAGTCGCTGATGGAGGGGAAGCGCCGGTTGGGGGTGTCGTACCACTCGTATTGGTACAGCCCTCCGGCCTTGGGCGAGCGGCCCTCTGCGGCAAGCATCTGGCGCATCTTGCGGTACGCGAAGTTGGGGAAGCTGACGATGCAGTTGCGCCCCACGCGCAGCATCTCGTCAATCACCCGCTCGGTGCCGGTGATCGTCTGCAGAGTCTGCGACAGGACGACGAAGTCGAACTGGCCGTCCTGGAACGAGGACAAGCCTTCGTTCAGGTCAATCTGGACCACGTCCAGGCCGTGCTGCACGCAGGCGACCACGGCTTCCTCGTCAATCTCGGCGCCCGTCAACCGGGGATGCCCGCGTTTCTTCAGGAGCGCCAGGAGTCCGCCCGTGCCGCAGCCCAGGTCCAGCACACTCGCGCCCGGCGGGATGAGTTTCATCAGCAGGCCGTAGTCCAGGCGCTCGCCGTGGAAGATGCTGGTCGGGTCGCTGGCGGCATCGCCCGCGCTGGGACCCTGGGCCGGCGCTTCGCCCCTGAGGTTGGAGAGAAAGCCGGCGGTCAGGGCGCCGTAGACGGGCAGCTCATCTTCGAGCAGGAAAGCGTCGTGCCCGCAGGCGCTCCGGACGTTGCAGTAACTCACCGGCTTGTTGGAGGCCAGCAGCGCGTCCACCAGTTCGCGGCTCTGGAACGGCGGGAAGAGCCAGTCGCTCGTGAAGCTGAGCACCAGCCAGCGGCAGCGGCTGCGCGCCAGAGCCGCGACCAGTTTCCCGTGCGAGGCGCCGAGGTCGAACAAGTCCATCGCCATGGAAAGCGCGATGTAGCTGTTGGCGTCGAAGCGTTCCACGAACTTGCTGCCCTGGTAGGCGAGATACGAGCCGACGGAGAACTTCTTCTCGAAGTCGGTCGCGATGCCGCGCGGCACGGTGCGGTTGGGCTCGAATTTCTCGGTCATCGCCTCGCGCGAAAGGTAGGTGATGTGGCCGAGCATGCGCGCCAGGGCCAGGCCCACCGCGGGGCTGGCGCGCCGGCCGTAGTACTGGCCGTCCTTGAAGTTCGGGTCGCGCTTGATGGCGTTGCGCCCCACCACGTCGAAGGCCAGCGCCTGGCAGGTGAGCCGCGCGGAAGTAGCTATGGCGGCGCAGCCGCGCACCCGCTCGGGGAACTGCGTGGCCCAGGCCAGGGCCTGTTGCCCGCCCAGCGAGCCGCCGACGACCGCCAGCAGGGACTCGATGCCCAAGTGGCCTACCAGCCGCGCCTGCACGCCTACCATGTCGCCCACGGTGACTACAGGGAAGTCGGCGCCGTAGGGTTTGCCCGTGGCCGGATTGACCGTATGGGGGCCGGTGGTGCCACGGCAACTGCCCAGGATATTCGGGCAGATGACGAAATAGCGGTCCGTGTCAATGGCCCGGCCCGGCCCGACGAAGATATCCCACCAGCCCGGATCGTCTTCGGGATCATGGCGGGCCACGTGCGAGTCGCCGCTGAGCGCGTGGCAGATCAGGATGGCGTTGTCGCGCTGGGCGTTGAGCTGGCCGTAGGTCTCGTAGACCACCGTCACTGCCGGCAGCGTGCCGCTCAACTCCAGCGCCAGGGGTTCCTCAAAAGTGACCTGGCGGGCGTAATGGAGCGGCCGGGCATGCCGGGCGCTGTCGCTGCTGGAGAAAACATCGTCGCTCATCGTTGGCCTGTATTTCCCACCTCTCACTCAACACAGAGGACACAGAGGAACGCAGAGGGGAAAAATGAGCCACAGAGACACAGAGAAGAAAAATCATTAGAGGCTGTTCTCTGCGTTCCTCTGTGCCCTCTGTGTTTAGAAACCCAGCCTAAACTATTATGCTCATCCCTGTGTTGCGCGCAAGGCTTGGTCCAGGTCGGCGAGGATGTCGCGCACGTCCTCGATGCCCACCGAAAGCCGGACGTATTCGGGCGTCACGCCGGTCTGCGCCTGTTCCTCGGGCGTAAGCTGCGAGTGCGTGGTCGTCGCCGGGTGGATGACCAGCGACTTGGCGTCGCCGATGTTGGCCAGGTGGCTGAACAGCTTGACGTTGTTGATCAGCTTGACGCCGGCCGCCTTGCCGCCCTTGATGCCGAAGCCGACGATCCCGCCGGCGCCGGCGGGCAAGTACTTTTTCGCGTTCTGATGGTCGGGGTGGCTGGGCAGTCCCGGATAGTTCACCCACAGCACGGCGGGGTGCTTCTCGAGGAACTGCGCCACGGCCAGCGCGTTCTGGGCGTGGCGTTCCATGCGCAGGTGCAAGGTCTCCAGGCCCAACAGCGTCAGGAACGAGGCGAAGGGACTCTGGCAGCCGCCCACGTCGCGCAGCCAGTGGGTGCGCACGTGGATGATGTAGGCGATATTCCCGATCGGCCGCAAGGCCTCCTCGAAGACCAGGCCGTGGTAAGCCGGATCGGGCGCGCAGAACTCCGGCCACTTCTTCGCGTCCTTGGCCCACTCGAACTTGCCGCTGTCCACGATTGCGCCGCCGATGTGGACCCCGTGGCCGGCGATGAACTTGGTGGTCGAGTACACCACGATGTCGAAACCGTGCTCGATGGGGCGGAAGAGCGCCGCCGTCAGCGCGGTGTTGTCAATTATCGCGGGCAGCCCGTGGCTGTGCGCCACAGCCGCGATTTTCCTGTAGTCGGGGATGTCGTTCTTCGGGTTGCCGGGGGTTTCGAGATAGACTGCGCGCGTGTTCTTGTCCACCAGCTTGCTGAGGCTCTCGGGCTTGCGGGGATCGAAGAACCGCACCTCGATGCCCAGCTTCTGGAGTGTCTGCGTGAACAGCGTCCAGGTCCCGCCGTAGAGGCTGGTCGCGGAGATGAAGTTCTGTCCCGCGTGCGTGATCGTCACTATCGCGGCCGTGATGGCCGCCTGCCCGCTGGCGAAGACCAGCCCCGCCGCGCCGCCGTCGAGCGCCGCCAGGCGCTTTTCGAGCACGTCGTTGGTCGGGTTCATCAAGCGCGAGTAGATGTTGCCGAATTCCTTGAGCGCGAACAGGTTCGCCGCATGGTCCGTGCTCTTGAAGCAGTACGACGTGGTCGCGTAAATCGGCACGGCCCGCGCCGTGGTGGTGGGGTCCGGGACTTGGCCCGCGTGCAAGGCCAGGGTGCCCAGGCGGTAGTTGCTTTGTTGGTCCGGCATGAAACATCCTCCTTGTTCAACGGCTGCCCGGTAAATGCCTACTATTCATATCTACTTACTAATGTACTGCCGTCAAGTCTCTTCGCAGAGAAAAATGGTTGCATGTCGCGGACTGTAGCACGGGCGTCCCGCCCGTGCAGCCTGTCGGTTATGCAATCTGCACGGGCGGGACGCCCGTGCTACGCATCGCTCGGCGGCCGCGTTCAACCACATGGGGTGCATGTCAGCAAATGTACCACGGGCGTCCCGCCCGCCCGTGGCAGGCCGGCAGGGCGCGAGGACGAAGGCGGGCGGGACGCCCGCGGTACGCTCTGGGCCACGCATTTACTGACATGCACCCAACCACATGCACCGGAGAAAAATGGGTTCGCAATCTGCCCTGGCATGGACATAATGATTTGCTCAAAGTGTTCACAAAGGAGGGGAGACATGTACCGCCACGGAAAAGAAGAGATTGAGGCCGCCGCCAAAGTGCTGCGCACGGGGCAATGGTTTCGTTTTGGCGACAAGAAAGCCGGGCACCAGGGCGCCACAGCCAAGTTCGAAGCTGAATGGGCCAAGCTCATGGGCGTGCCGCACTCATGCTTCGTTACCAGCGGCACGGCCGCGCTGATGTGCGCCTACGCCGGCCTCCAGATTGGGCCTGGCGACGAAGTCATCATCCCCGGTTTCACGTGGATCGCGTCGCCCCACGCGCTCCTGGCGCTCGGCGCCATCCCCGTAATCGTGGACGTGGACGAATCGCTGATGCTGGATCCTGAGGCTGTCGAGCGGGCCATCACGCCGCGCACCAAGGCCATAGATCCAGTCCACATGTCGGGCTTCATGTGCGACCTGGACCGCCTCCAGAAAATCGCGCGCCAGCACAACCTGTACGTCGTCGAAGACGCCTGCCAGTGCGTCGGCGGTTACTGGAAAGACGGCCGCCGCGCGGGCGCGATCGGCGACGCGGGCGCCTACAGTTTCAACTGGTACAAGGTCATCTCGTGCGGCGATGCCGGAATCTTCATCGCCAAGAAGAGGGACGTGTACGAGCGCGGCGTGATCTATCACGACGGCGGGACGCTCTTCTGGCCCAGCGGCAAGGGCATGCGCACTCCACCCTTCGCCGGCATCAATTTCCGGGGCAATGAGATTCTGGCCGCCATCATGCGGGTGCAAGCCGCGCGCCTGAACGGGATCGTCCGCGACCTGCACCGCGTCCGCAACGGGCTCAGGAAGCGCCTCGCGGGCGCGCCGGGGCTGGTGGAGATTCCGGAAAACGGCGCACGGCCGGCGCAGCGGGCCGGCGGCTCACCCTCCGGCGGCGGCACGGGCACAGGCGCGAACCTCGGCCTGCGCTTTGAGAATGAAACCGCCGCGCGCGCTTTCGCCAAGGCTTTCCGCGAGCTGCCCAAACCGGCAAAGGCCGGGGCGTGGCTGCCCATTGACAGCGGCCGGCACGTGTATTGGAACTGGGAGTCGCTCCTCCAACGCCGCGGTTCCTACAGCCAGGCCGCCGACCCGTTCCTCCACCCCGCGAACAAAGACTCGCAGGCGCGCTACGCCAAGGACATGCTGCCGCGCACGCTGGAGATCCTCAAGCGCACTGTCCTGATCCCGATAAATCCGGACTGGAAGGCCCAGCAGATTGACGGCGTGGCGCAGGCGCTGCGAGAGGCGGCGAAGGCGGTGCCGTAACCCGCATTTCGCACTACTCATTCAACACAGAGGAAAGGAAATGGAAACAACAGCAAATCCTTTCCTACGAATCCCCTCTGCGTTCCTCTGTGTCCTCTGTGTTGAGAAATCCGGGCTAGACGAACAGGCACGCATCCCCATAACTGTAGAAGCGGTAGCCGCTCTCGACCGCGTGCTGATAGGCACGTTGGACATACTCTATGCCTTCCAAGCCGCCCGGTGAAGCGAACGCGCAGACCAGCATGAGCAGGGACGATTTGGGTATGTGGAAGTTCGTCAGCAGTGCATCCACCACCCGGAACTTGAACGGCGGATAGACGAAGAGGCCCGTCTGCCCTTGTAGGACAGCCTTCCAGGCTGTCTGGACAGGCTGGAAGCCTGTCCTACCCCAGGCTGTCTGGACAGGCTGGAAGCCTGTCCTACCGCCTGCGGGCGTCTCCGCGTCCAGGCCTGGTCCCAGCGCCCCTTCCAGCGCCCGCAAACTCGTCGTGCCCACGGCGATTACGCGCCGGCCCTCACGCTTCGCCGCGCGCACGGCAGCCACGGTCTGGGCGGGGATGAAGTACGGCTCCGGGTCCACGAAGTGTTCCTCGATCTCTTCCGCCTTCACCGGCCGAAACGTGCCGGGCCCGACGTGCAAGGTCAGATAGGCGAAGCTGAGGCCGCGGGCTTTGAGCCCTTCGAGCAGCCGCGTGGAGAAGTGCAGCCCCGCCGTGGGGGCGGCCACCGCGCCGGGCGTGTGAGCGAAGACTGTCTGGTAACGTTCCTTGTCCAGCGGCCGGGACGGGCCGGGCGGACGGTGAATGTACGGCGGCAAAGGCACCTCGCCCTGCTCGCGCACCAGGCGCTCGAACTCCGCGGCCGAACACAGGAACTCAACCGTGTCCCCGGCCGCGCCGTGGCGCGCGGCCAGGAGCGCCTTGCAGCCGCCGCTGAGCGTGAACGATTCGCCGAGCTGCAGTTTCCCGCCAGCCTTGGTGAGCACGCGCTGCACGACAGGAGGCGGTGCGGCCTGGTCAAGCGCCGCTCCCGTCTCTGGAATCCCCGCTGTCCCGGGCGGCAAGAGGAGGAACTCCACCTTTCCGCCGCTGGCGTCGCGCCGCGCGCGCAGCCGCGCCGGAATCACGCGGGTATCGTTGAAGACCAGCAGATCGCCGGGCCGGAGCACCTCCGGCAAGTCGCGCACGCAACGGTCGCTCCAGGTCCGCAGCCCGCGCTCCAGCACCAGCAAACGGGAGGCGTCTCGTTCGGGCAGCGGCTCCTGAGCGACAAGTTGGGGAGGCAGGTGGAAATCAAAAACCGAAGTCTTCAAGACACAAAACTTTGGAGGCCCCGACCGGATTCGAACCGGTGGATAACGGTTTTGCAAACCGTCGCCTTACCACTTGGCTACGGGGCCGAAAGTGCTCGCACTGTACTGCAACTGCACGACACATGCCTGGCGGCGGCCGCGGAACATGCCGCCACCGCCATCACAACCGGCAGCGAGGCATTATGCAGGGCCAAGGACAGATTGCAAGTCCGGCCTGGGCGTCCGTCCCCGGAAAAAAGGTAGCTTCTCAGCCGCGCGCTGTGTAATCTTACCCTGGACAGTCAGGGTTCAGGGCACGGATGTGGGTATGCGGTGAGGACAGCTCATGGCCGGCAACGTCTCTGATGAAGCTTTCGCCCGTGTGGCCAGCGAAGTCGGCGCAGTTACCTTCGATCTCCTTGAGGCCGCCAGGCAGGCCCAAGCGGAAGCCGCGCAGAAGGGCGCCCGCGTAGCGCACGCCGACGTGCTTATCCGGCAGGGCGTCATCTCCCCGATTCAGCGCGCGACCATTGAGAAGAGAGTCCAGGCCCAGCAGGCCGGCGGCCTTCAGCAGCTTGGTCCGTACAAGCTGCTCAAAAAACTTGGCGAAGGCGGCATGGGCGCGGTCTATCTGGCCGACGACACCAACGTCGGGCGCAAGGTCGCAGTCAAGGTGCTGCCGAAGAAGTATTCCGACGAGCACGAATTCCTCACGCGCTTCCGCCGCGAAGCCCAGGCCACCGGCAAACTCAATCACCCCAACATCGTCGTGGCGTACAATGTCGGCGAAGACGCCGGCACGCATTACTACGCCATGGAGTATTGCGACGGCGAGACGCTGGACCGCGTGCTCAAGAGCCGGCAGAGCCTGCCGTGGGACTCTGGCCTCGAGATTACCACCCAGGTTGCCCGTGGCCTCAAACACGCTCACGACCACGGCGTCATCCACCGCGACATCAAGCCGGCGAACATCTTCATCTGCGCGCCGCTTGGGAGCGCCGGCGTCCCGCCGGCCACGACCGATGCCGGCGGGACGCCGGCGCTCCCAGACGGTTTCGTCGCCAAGATTCTCGACCTGGGCCTGTCCAAGAACATCAGCGGGAAGGAAGAATCGTTCTATACGCAGACGGGCGTGGCGCTGGGCACGCCGCACTACATCAGCCCTGAGCAAGCCAAGGGGGACAAGGGCATTGACGGCCGCACGGACATCTACTCGCTCGGCGCGACGCTCTATCACCTCGTGACCGGCCAGACGCCGTTCAGCGGGACGACGGCGGCGCTGATCATGATGAAGCACATCAACGAGCAGTTGCCCAACCCGCAGGACATTTGCGAGGACCTCCCCGATGGCGTCGTCCAGGTCATCCAGAAGATGATGGCCAAGGAGCCGGCGGACAGGTACGCGAACTGCAAGGAACTGCTCGAGGACCTGGAGTTGGTGATTGACGGCAAGATGCCATCGTCGCAGGCGATAGACGTGGGCAAGTCCAGCGTGGCGGTGGCGCGCGTACCGCGGGCGTCCAGCCCGCTCGTTCCGAGCCGCGACCGTAAGGGAGTCCCGATACCTCGGGACTTGCCTCACGCGCGCGGCTCGGAATCGCCACGCGCCGCGCGGCGGCAGCCTGTCCCGCATTCCGCCGGATTGCGGAAACTGCAATTTGGCAAAATGCAGTACATCTCCATTGGCGCGGTGGTTCTGGGTGCGCTGATCCTGGTGGTGGGGCTGCTGCTGAACAGCGGCCGGGACAAACAAGGCCACCAAGCAGATTCCACTGCGCTCAGTCCGTCCATACCGTCCACTAAAACCGAAACAGACCGTACCGCCGCTGTCCCCCCTGGCCCTGTGTTCCTCTCCGACCTGCCCGAAGAGGACGTGGTCGTCTCCGAGTGGCACGGACACCGCTACTTCGGGAAGAACGGTCGGGATAATGACGGCAAAGAGCTCATTCTTGGAGGTGTCGCGACACCCAAAGGCATTCTCCTGGCACCCCCAGGCGATGGATACTCACACGCGGCGTACCGGCTCAACGGCAAGTACACGCGCATCCTGGGCAAAGCCGGCATTTGCGGTAATGCCGGCCAATGCTTGAACCCAGTCGTTTTCAAGATCATTGGAGACGGCAAGGCATTATGGGAGTCCACTCCGCGGCAGAAGCGTGGCGACGGTGAATCCTTCGAGGTGGATATGACTGGGGTGGCAAAGCTGGAGTTGGTCGTTCACTGTCCCGGCAGGGCGGATGAAGCCATGGCCCTTTGGTTTGAGCCCCGCTTGCTTCCCGTGCAGGGCGCCGCGCCGGTGAAGGAACTGTCGCTCGACCTTGGCGGCGGCGTGAAGATGGACTTCGTCCTCGTCCCGGCGGGTGAGTTCATGATGGGCGAGAAGGGCGTTGCCGAGCCCGTGCACCCAGTGAAGATCAGTAAACCCTTCTACATGGGGAAGTACCATGTCACCGTGGCGCAGTTCCGTGTGTTCGCGGATGCCACGAAGTCTCTGACTGAAGCCGAGAATGCCGGCGACGCCTGGACATGGAAGGACGGCAAGCCGCAGCACGTGATGGGGGCTAACTGGAAAGCGCCGGGCTTCCCACAACAGGACAACTGCCCGGCGTGCGTTATCACATGGAACGATGCGCAGGCCTTCTGCAAGTGGGCCAGCGCATTACCCCTCCCCCTGCCCCCTCCCGCAAGGGGAGGGGGTAGATTGACGGTACGCCTGCCGACCGAAGCGGAGTGGGAATACGCCTGCCGGGCGGGGACGACGACGCGGTACAACACGGGGGACAAGGATAGCGATCTGGAACAGGCGGCCTGGTTCGACAAGAACTCAGGGGGGCACACGAATGCCTGTGGCCAGAGGAAGCCGAATGCCTGGGGCCTGTACGACATGCACGGGAACCTCTGGGAGTGGGTCCAGGACTACTTAAACGACAAGTATTACGCCGAGTCGCCGCCCGTTGACCCGAAAGGTCCGGCCAACGGAGGAG
>JBEKKG010000238.1:0-9258 GCA_050010835.1 Planctomycetota bacterium | reverse complement strand
TCGGGCGTGGCCGCGAACGACCTCGCCTGGGTGTACGCCACGCAGAATACCAATCTGGATGTTGCCCTGGGGCTCGCGCAGAAGGCCAAGGAGAAGAACATCCAGCAGGTGGTCTTCGACCGCGGGGGCTACTTGTATCACGGCCGGGTGAAGGAATTGGCTGACGGGGCTCGGGAAGGCGGACTGAAGTTCTGAGCACAACGTGAAACGTTGTTCTAGTTTCAGGAGATGGCGGAGTGGCAGAGAAAATTGATCCGGCAGGGCTGACCCTCGAAGAGCGCGTCATTGATATCTGGCGCTGCGCGACGGTGGTGAAGGGTGGCAAACGCTTCTCCTTTGCCGTCATGTCAGTGGTGGGCAACGGCGCCGGCGTTTTGGGCGTGGGTTACGGCAAGGCGCGCGAGGTGCCCAGTGCGATCGAGAAGGCGGTCAAGGACGCCAAGAAAAACCTGTTGCGGGTGGTCACCTTCGGCAGCACCATCCCGCACGAAACGCGCGGGACGTACGGCGCTTCCCAGGTGATTTTCATCCCCGCGCTGCCTGGCACCGGGGTGATCGCCGGCGCGGCCGTGCGCCACGTGCTGGAGTGCATCGGGGTGCGCGATGTGCTGACCAAGTCCGTGGGCGGCTCCAATAACGCCAAGAACCTGGTCAAGGCTGCGATCAACGGCTTGCAGCAACTGCGCCAGCGCGAAACGACCGCAGGATTGCGCGGCGTCCAGCTTGCGCCGGACACGCAACTGGAGGCCAGCTTGAGGGCGCCGGCCGCCAGGCCGCGCTTTGACCGTGAGGAGCGCGGGGGGCGCCAGGATCGCGGACCGAGGCGCGGGCGTGGTCCAGCGCGTCCGGAATCTGCTGCCGGTCCGGCGGCTCCGGCGGCTGCGCCTGCTGGCGCTGGGGAAGCGAATCCACAAGGGGAAGGCAGCAAGCCGTAACTGCCACAATGCAGGGCGGGTTGGCAACCCGCTCCGCGAACGAGGTCTTCAGACATGCAATTGCACGATGTCCGCACAGCGGACTTGGGACACAAGAAGAAGGTGCGAGTGGGGCGCGGGCCTGGCAGCGGCATCGGCAAGACGTGCGGCCGGGGCTTGAAGGGCGCCACGGCGCGCTCGGGCTATACCATGAAGGTCACCTACGAAGGCGGCCAAATGCCCTTCTTCCGCCGCATGCCCAAGCGCGGGTTCCGCAATGGCCCGTTCCGGCAAGTGTTCGCCGTGGTGAACGTCGGCGATTTGACCGGCTTCGCGGCCGGCGCCACGGTTGGGCCCGCGGAACT
Organism: Planctomycetota bacterium; assembly: GCA_050010835.1. Classification (GTDB taxonomy): domain Bacteria; phylum Planctomycetota; class SZUA-567; order H5-PLA8; family H5-PLA8; genus JAPLOD01. The sequence continues at coordinate 7,979 of JBEKKG010000238.1, read as the reverse complement.
GCGGGCCGCCGGAGTGCTGCAGGGCGGCGGAGGCCTGCCTGTCAAGGTCTTAGGCGAAGGCAACCTCGCAGTCGCTCTCAACTTGAAAGCAGATGCCTTCAGCAAGAGCGCGTTGGAGAAGATTCAAAAGGCCGGAGGCAAGGCCGAATGGATCGGCGGCGCACCTAAGAAGCCAGCGCCGGATTTCAAGAAGCTTGAGGCCGCCGCGAAGAAGGCCAAGGCTGCCGAGAAACCCAAAGGCAAGGACGAAAAGAAGCCTGAAGGCGGCAAGCCCCAAAAAGGCGAGGCGCCCAAGGACCAGAAGGGCGGCGCTCCCAAGCCGCCGAAAGGCGAGGCGCCCAAGGCGCAGAAAGCTCAAGCCCCCAAGCCGCCGAAAGGCCAAGCGCCAAAAGTGCCGAAAGCCGAAGCTCCGCAAGCGCAACAGGCCGAAGCGCCCAAGCCGCCGGAAGCACCAACTCCGCAGGCGCAGCAAGCCGAAGCGCCCAAGCCCGCGGAAGCTGAAGCGCCGCAGGCCCAGCAGGCCGAAGCGCCCAAGCCCGTGGAAGTTGAAGCGCCGCAGGCCCAGCAGGCTGAAGCTCCTAAGCCCGCGGAAGCCGAAGCTCCGCAGGCGCGGCAGACCGAAGCGCCAAAGCCGGCGGAAGCCGAAGCGCCAAAAGAACCGCAGGCTGAGGCCCCAAAGCCAGTACCTGAGGTTGAACAGGAACCGCCGCAGCAGTAAGCTCGTGGCCTAGAGGACTAGCAGGCATGTTTTCGGCATTTGCCAACATCGCCAAGATCCCGGAACTGCGCAGGAAGCTCATGATTACCCTGGGGCTCCTGGTATTTGCACGCATTGGGGTGTTTATCCCGCTGCCAGGGGTGAACCTGGATGCCATCGCGGGCGCCATCGGCAAGCAGAAGGGGACCGGCTTTGGCGAATTCCTCGGCATCCTGGACATGTTTTCCGGCGGCGGGTTGAAGAAGATGTCAATCTTCGCGCTGGGCATCATGCCCTACATCTCCGCTTCGATCATCTTCCAATTGCTGGTGGCGATCGTGCCGGCCTTGCAGAAGATTTCAAAGGAAGGCGAAAGCGGGCGCCGCAAAATTATCCAATGGACGCGCTACTCGACCGTGCTGCTGTGCGTCGTCCAAGCCGTGTTTATCAGCTCGGCGTTGGAGGCCACGAAGCAAGTGGGGCAGTTGATGGTGACGGATGCCGGCCTCTGGTTCCTGATGAAATCCGCAATCATCCTGACTTCCGGCACGCTCTTCCTGATGTGGCTGGGCGAGCAGATAGACGAGTTCGGCCTGGGGAACGGCACCTCGATGATCATCATGATTGGCATCGTCTCCCGCTTGCCGGTGGCGCTGCAGGAAATCGTCAACCGCTTCGATCCGGCGATAGACAGCAGCGATCCCTCGCGCGTCGGGCCCGACACGGTCTTCATGCTGGTCGGGCTGTTCATGCTGATGGTGCTGGCGGTGGTGTTCGTGACCGAGGCCTCGCGGCGCATCCCCATGCAGACTCCCAAGCGCACGCGCGTGGGCTTCAAGCAGCAGCATTATCTGCCCTTGAAACTGAACGCTTCGGGCGTGATCGCCATCATTTTCGCGCAGTCGCTGATCATCCTGCCCTCCCTCCTGGGGCGCGCGCCGCTCGGCGAGTGGTGGGGGCGGCTGATGGCTTTCGTGGCGCCGGGCTCGTTCCTTTACCTGTCCATCTACCTGCTGCTGATCATCTTCTTCTCGTACTTCTACACGGCGGTTTTGTTCGACCCGAAGGAACATGCGGAGAACTTCAAGCAATACGGCATGTTCATCCCCGGCATCCGGCCGGGCAATGACACCCGGGATTACCTGGAGACGGTGATGAACCGCATCACGCTGGCCGGGGCGATCTTCATCGCCATCATCGCCGTGGTGCCGCAGATCATCCAGTCCGGTCTGGCGGTCAGCCCCACGATCTCGGATTTCTTCGGCGGCACGGGCTTGCTGATCGTGGTCGGCGTGGCGCTGGACATGGTGAACCGCATCGAATCGCACATGCTGATGGAGCGCTACGAAGGCTTCCTCAAGGGCGGCATGCGCATTCGGGGCCGGCGAGGCTAGGAGGCTGCACATGGCCGTGAAGCGCATTGTGTTGTTCGGGGCGCCCGGGGCGGGAAAAGGGACGCAGGCGCAGTGGTTGTGTGACGCCTTGGAGCTTACGCACCTTTCCACCGGCGACATGCTGCGCGAAGCCGTGCTCAATAAAACGCAGATTGGCCTGAGAGCCAAATCGTACATGGAGGCCGGCAGACTGGTTCAGGACGACGTCGTGGTCGGGGTCGTGGTCGAGGCCATCGGGAAAGCGATCCGGGCGACGCCCAACGGCTACGCGCTCGACGGTTTTCCCCGCACTCTGCCGCAGGCCGAGGCCTTGCGCGAAATGCTCGCCAAGCGCAATGAAAACATCAACCTCGTGATCCTGATCAACACGCCGGACGAAGTGATTCTGGAGCGGCTGACCCAGCGGCGCAGTTGTGCGGATCCCAAGTGCGGCGCCGTTTACAACCTGAAGTCCAAGCCTCCCCAGAAGGAAGGCATCTGCGACGTCTGCGGCAAGGCGGTGATCCAGCGCAAAGACGACAAGCCCGAGACGATCCAGGTCCGGCAGCAGCAGTACCGGCGGGACACCGAACCTCTGGTGGAGTACTACAAGAAAGCCGGCCTGCTGGTGGACATCCCCGGCGGGGGCACGATGTACGAGGTCGCCGGCCGCATCCTGGAAGCGCTCTCCAGGCATAAGGGCTAGTGGCTCAACCGGGCTGAAATGGCGCCTTGTACCACGGGCGTCTCGCCCGTGCTCGCGCAGGGCCACGAGCGGGACGCTCGTGGTACGGAAGGGACTGTTGTTCGTTGGCTCAGATCCTGTACTCGCCACGGCAGATCGCGCTGATTCGCGAGGCTGGCAGGATTGTCGCGCAGGCGCTGGAAAGAATCCGGGAGGCGGTGAAGCCGGGGGCGACCACGCGGCAGATTGAGCGCATGACCGCGGAGTACCTCGTCGCGTGCGGAGGGCGTTCGCCGTTCCTGGGTTATCAGTTTCCCGGCAAAGCGCCTTTCCCGGCTGTGATTTGCACGTCGGTCAACGATGTGGTGGTGCATGGCGTCCCCGATGACGTGCCGTTTCGGGAAGGCGATCTGGTTTCCATTGACATCGGCTGCATCAAGGACGGCTACATCGGCGACTCAGCCTGGACCTTCTGCGCCGGGAACCCGGACGAGAAGACCAGGCGCCTCCTGGAGACCGGCGAAGAAGCCCTCTATGCCGGGCTCCGCACCATGCGGCCGCGGAGCAAACTCGGGGAGCTTTCGCGCGCGATCCAGACCTTGGTGGAGCGCCGCGGGTACTCGGTGGTGCGGGACTACGTGGGCCATGGGGTCGGCCAGTCTCTGCACGAGGAGCCCCAGGTGCCCAATTACCTCGAGGTGGGCGCGCTGCTGCCGATAATTGGCAAGACCTTGCAGAAGGGGATGGTCCTGGCGGTTGAGCCGATGGTTAACGAGGGCACGTCCAAAGTGGTCACGGTTCCTGGTTGCTGGCCGGTGCGGACCGAGGACGGAAAACGTTCCGTCCATTTTGAGCATACTGTGGCGGTGCTCGATGGCGGCATCGAGATACTGACCAAGCTGTAATGTGGGGCGATTTGCCAAATCGCCTTACCCCTCTCCCCCGTGGGGAGAGGGCCGACGTGAGCGAAGCGAACGCGGGGTGAGGGGGCCAGGGGACTTGTGGTGGCGCCAAGCGCAAAAAAGGCAAGTTTCTCAGGTTGTGTGTTGACAGCGATTGCGCATTCTGCTAAGAATGCAGTTTTCCGGGGGAGCTGCGCTTGACGTAGTCAGGCGCCGGTGAGCTTTTGGCTTTTTTGAAGGGTAGTATGGCGAAAGAAGAACCGATCAGAATGGAGGCCACCGTCAAGGAGGCGCTCCCCAACACACAGTTCCGGGTGGAATTGCCTACCGGCAACCTCATCCTGGCCCATGTGTCCGGCAAGATGCGCATGAACTTCATCAAGATTCTGCCCGGTGATCGAGTTACTGTCGAGATGTCGCCCTACGATCTCACCAAAGGCCGTATTGTTTTCAGGGGGTAAGCGGGCTGTGCTTTGCCAAGTGCGACAGCCCCATGGGGCGGGATGCCGCGCCGCCATGTTAACGGGAGTCCAAGCGTCATGAAAGTCAGGCCGTCCATCAAGCGGCGATGTGAGAACTGCAAAATCGTGAGGCGCAAAGGCCGGTTGCGGATCATCTGCTCCAATCCGCGCCACAAGATGCGCCAAGGGTAGCCGGCAGGAGAAGGGCCGAGCAGGGAGAATAGAAAAGCATGCCGCGTGTTTTGGGCGTGGACATTCCAGCGGAGAAGCGCGTCGAGATCGCGCTGCAGTACATCTATGGCGTGGGCCCTTTTCGCGCCAAGACCATCCTCAAGGAAACCGGCGTGAATCCGGACACGCGCGCCAGAGACCTCAAGGACGATGAGGTCGCGCGCATCGCCACGTTCATTGATCGCAACTTCAACGATGAGGTGATCAAGGACGGGCGCTCCGGGCCGGTCGAAGGCGCGTTGCGGCGCAGGGTCCAGCAATCCATCCTGCGGCTCAAGAAGATCGGCTGCTACCGCGGCCAGCGCCACATCAAGGGCCTGCCCGTGCGCGGCCAGCGCACCCGCACCAATGCGCGCACGCGCAAGGGCAAGAAGAAGACCGTGGCCGTCAAGCGCTCGGTCAAGGAAATGCGCTGACGTAGGGCAGGCTTCCAGCCTGCCCCGTGCAGGCCAGATGCCTGCGCTGCAAGTTAGGCGGGCTAAAGGGACTCAGGACTAGGAAAATGGCGAAGGCGTACAAGAAAAAGAAGGTCAAGCGCAGCGTGGTGCGTGGCGTGGCGCACGTCCAGGCCACTTTCAACAACACCATCATTACCCTCACCGATGCCGACGGCGATACCCTGTGCTGGGATTCCGCCGGCACAGTCAAGTTCAAGGGTGCGCGCAAGAGCACGCCCTTCGCCGCGCAGCGCACCGCCGAGGCGGTGGCTGAAAAAGCCCTCAAGATGGGCATGAAGGAAGTGGAAGTGCGGGTCAAAGGGCCGGGCTCGGGGCGCGAGTCCGCCATCCGCGGCTTGCAGGCGGCCGGCCTGAACGTGCGCGCTATTGAAGACGTGACGCCGCTGCCCCACAACGGCTGCCGCCCGCGCAAGCGGCGCCGCGTGTAGTGCCGCAGCAACCACAGTGGCACAGGCTGTTAGCCTGTGCTGCACAGGCTGACAGCCTGTGCCACATGAGGGAGAACACTGGAGAGGCGATGGGACGTTATACAGGACCGAAGTGCAGGTTGTGCCGCCGTGAAGGCATGAAGCTGTTCCTCAAAGGCGCGCGTTGTGAGTCCGAGAAGTGCGCCATCGCGCGCCGCGACTATCCGCCGGGCCAGGTGAGTTTCCGCCGCGGGAAGCCCTCTTCCTTCGGCGAGGGCCTGCGCGAAAAGCAGAAGGTCAAGCGTTTCTACGGCGTCTTTGAGGAGCAGTTCCGGCGCTACTTCGCCGAGGCCTCCCGCTCCAAGGGCAACACCGGCGAAACCTTGATGACCCTCTTCGAACGGCGTCTGGACAACGTGGTCGTCAAGCTCGGCTGGGCCGCTTCCCGCGCCGAGGGGCGGCAGTTGATTGCGCACGGACACGTCAATGTCGGCCCCAAGCGCGTGAATGTCCCCAGTTACCTGGTCAGGGTCGGCGACGAGATCAAGTGCCGGTCCGATGAGGGCAGCCGCAAACGCGTGCGCGCGCGCCTGGAAGAGACCCGCGGGCGCCAGTGCCCCGCCTGGATCTCGCCGGACAACGACAACCTGGCCGCCACCGTTAACGCGCTGCCGACCCGGGAGGATGTCTCAATCCCTGTGCAGGAGCAGCTCATAGTCGAGTTGCTGTCGAAGTAAACGAGATTACGGGCGGCTCCGGTTCCGCAGGCCGCGCGGAAAGGGCGTAGGGCCGGGGCCAGGAAGTGGTTGACAGGCGGGTCTTTCCGTGGCCGGCGGGCGCTTTCCTCTGTGCCTGCTTGCGGCTTCTGCAAGTGCCTGTGGTGCTGGTTCAGAGGAACGAGAGGATCCACGATGCGTATTCGCTGGCGCGGGTTCGAGTTGCCCACCCACGTAACCCAGGAGAAGGAAACCGCCACCGACAACTACGGCAAGTTCGTTGCCGAACCCTTCGAGCGCGGCTACGGCGTCACCATCGGCAACTCCCTGCGGCGCGTCCTGCTTTCCAGCCTGGAAGGCGCCGCCGTCACTTCCGTGCGCGTCGAGGTGGCGCACAAAGGCGAGGACGGCAAGCCGAAAACGACCCACATCTCGCATGAGTTCACTGCTGTCCCGGGCCTCTACGAAGACATCACCGACCTCGTGCTCAACATCAAGGAACTCAGGCTCAGGCTCCATACCGACGAGCCCGTCACGCTCAAGCTCGATCGCAAGGGCAAAGGCCCCGTCAAGGCCGGCGACATCGCCCGCGATGAGCGCGTGGAGATCGTCAATCCCGAACTGCTGCTCTGCACCCTGACAGAGGACGTCGCGCTCAGCCTCGAAATGGGCGCGCGCAAGGGCCGCGGCTACCGCACGGCGGAAGAGAACATCACTGCCGAACAGCTCATCGGCGTGATCCCCGTGGACAGCATCTACACCCCCGTGCGCCGCGTCCGCTACCACATCGAGAACACCCGCGTGGGCCAGCAGACCGATTTCGACAAGCTGTTCCTCGAGATCTGGACCGACGGCACCATCACGCCCGAACTGGCCTTGGTGGAAGCCGCCACCATTCTGCGCAAACACTTCAACCCCTTCGTCAAGTACTTCGAACCCGGCAAGCAGATCGAGGCCCCTGGCGTCGAAGTGCCCGTGGGCGAGTTGGAGGAAGGCGAGGATGCCGCCGTCAAGGAACTGCGCGAGAAGCTCAAGCTGCCCATCAGCGTCCTGGAACCGTCCGTGCGCGCCGAGAACTGCCTGGCCGCGGCCAACGTGCAATCCCTGGGCGACTTGGTGCGGATGAGTGAGGCCGATGTCCTGAAGATCAAGAACTTCGGCATGACCAGCCTCAAGGAGATCAGAAAGAAGCTGGGCGACATGGGCCTCTCCTTCGGTATGGAAGTGCCTGCCGAAACGGAAGAGGCGCCCCAGGCGTAAGTTCAACACAGTGGACGCAGAGGAACGCAGAGGGGGTTGTACCAAAGAATTTACAGTTGTTCCCAATGTTTTTTCCTCTGTCTCCTCTGCGCCCTCTGTGTTTAGTGAGAGTCCAGAAACCAGAACCCGGAGCCGGTCATGCGTCATCTGTCAGCTTACAAGAACTTCAGCCGCCACCCGGCGCATCGCCGCGCCATGTTGCGCAACATGGTGATCAACCTCTTCAAGCCTGACGAGAAGAGCAAACAATATGGCCGCATCCGGACCACTATTCAGAAGGCCAAGGCGGTCAAACCTTTGGTCGAAAAACTGATCACCTTGGGCAAGAAAGGGACACCCCATCATCGCCGCCTGGCCATCAGCGAACTGGGTTCCACCGTCGCGGCCAAGTGCGCCGTGCGGATGATTTTTGGCGAGGTCAAGGAACGCTTTGCCAACCGCAAAGGCGGCTACACCCGCATCCTGAAACTGCCTACGACTATCCGCCAGGCCCAGAGCGACCTCCCGCGCGGCAAGAAGTTCAAGCGCTCGAAGTATTACGGCACCCGTCTGGGCGACAATTCCACCTTGGTCCTCTTGGAATTGTGCGAAGCCGAAGTGACCCCGCGCGAGAAACCGCAGAAGCAGCGCCGCAAGCGCGCCAATTCCAAGACCGCGCCGGCTGAGCAGAAACCCGCCCCGGCCGAGGCGGCCCCGCCTCCGGCCGAAAACGCGCCCCCGCAGCCTCCCGCCGAGAGCCCTGCGCCGGCGACAACTCCCGAACCGGCGCCGCCTCAGGCCCAGGCTCCA
>JBEKKG010000237.1:0-12011 GCA_050010835.1 Planctomycetota bacterium | reverse complement strand
ACCGCGGGCGTCCCGCCCGCTCGTGGCAGGCTGGCAGAATCCGAGGGCAAAGGCGGGCGGGACGCCCGCGGTACGCTCTGCCTCGTGCATTTACTGACATGCACCCTCCAGCAACGCCGCGCAGTCCGTTTCCGTGTGGCCGGCGCTCAAGCTGACCCGCAGCCGCGCCTGCCCTTTCTTAACCGTGGGATAACGAATCGCGGGAACGTAGATTCCTCGCCGCAGCAGCGCCTCAGACCAGGCCGTGGCCGTCTGTTCAGTCCCGGCCATGACGGGAATGATTGGGCTCGTGCCTGGCAAAACGTTGAGCTTGCGCGCAGCCAGGCCCGCGCGCACTGTCCGCGACAGGGCCAGGAGATGCGTGCGCCGCTGCGGCTCCGCGTCAATAAGCCGCAGCGCTTCACGGGCGGCCGCGGCGCTGGCCGGCGCCAGGGCCGTGGAAAAAAGATAGGCGCGGCCGCTGTGGACGATTGTGTCTATCACCAGCTTGGAGGCGCAGATGAAGCCGCCTTGGCTGCCCAGGGTCTTCGACAACGTGCCCATAGCCACCACGTGTTCAGGCAGGCGGCCGTGCTCCTTCGCAAGCTGCTCCAAACCGCCGCGCCCCGTCTCACCCAGCACTCCCGTGGCGTGCGCTTCATCCACCAGCAGCAGCGCCCCCGCGGCCTGCGCCACAGCCGCGAGCTCCGCCAGCGGCGCGGCATCGCCGTCCATGGAGTAAAGGGACTCGACAACCACTACGGGTGCCACGTACCGGGGCTGGTTCCGGTCCGTGCCTTCGCGCTCCAAGAGCCGTTCCATGTCCGCAACATCGTTGTGCTTGAACGTCCGTACCCGCGCGCCGCTCAACCGCGCGCCGTCGAGGAGACTGGCGTGGGCGAGCCGGTCGAGAATGATCGTCTCTGCCGCGCCGGCCAGCGCGCCGAGGGAAGCCAGGGCTGCTTGATACCCGGACGGGAAGACCAGCGCCGCCGCGCTCTGTTTGAACTCCGCCAGCGCGCTTTCCAGCTCCGCGTGTTCCGGCTTGTGGCCCACGATGAGCGGGCTGGCGCCCGCGCCCGCGCCTCTGCGCTCCAACGCGGCTTTTGCCGCGGCGATGACCAGAGGATGGGTTGACAGCCCAAGGTAATCGTTGGAGGCAAAAGAGAGGATTTCGCGGCCATCAAACTTAAGCCGCACACCCGCGCCTTCAGCCGTCTTCAGTTCGCGAGCAAGGCCGTCTGAGCGCCAGGTGGAAAGGCGATCATTGAGTAGTTCGGACCAGCTTTTCAAGGTTTGATGCCAGCGCTTTCTCCTCCAGTCCTCGCCGCAACCCCACAAGTTTCTACATTCGCCGCATAGGCATGTCGGGCGATTCCGGACTAGGAATCAGCCTCTGCCTTTTGGGGTCAACGTGGTAGTCCAGGCTTTCGAGCGGTAATTGCCCCAATAACGCGGGCACGCCAGCGTGGCCTGCGAGCAGCTCTACGAAGACGGTGCGGTCCAGAACGCGGAGCGTCGCCGGGGCGTGGATGTCGCGCATCTCGACCCTGCCGTCCGCGTATGTGGCAGGCTCTTGGCGCACAACAGGCAGCCCAAGCTGGTCAAGCAGGTCCGGCGGTAAGGACAACATACTTGCACCGGTGTCCACTATGGCAGTGCTGCGAACCACGCGCACTTCCTCGGGCTTGATGAATTTACGCCGCAGCAGTGCAAGGTCTTCGGCATTGGTTACTTGAATGTCCACAACCACCTGGCCCATGGCTCCTCCATCCACGCGACGTGTGGTGGCCTCGTCTAGCCCAACAGTCTCCATAGAGCACCTCCAGACTCTTCGACATAGTATACCACATACCTCAGGCCTGCTTCCCCAGATTCGCCTGCACCCGCGTCGGCAAACCCACAATGCGCAGGAAGCCCGTGGCGTCATCCTGGTTGTACGAGCCGCCGGCTTCCATCGTCGCAATGTTCGCATCGTACAGGCTGTATGGCGATTTGCGGCCGGTGATGCGGATCGAGCCTTTGTAAAGTTCGCAGCGCACCACGCCGGTCACGTTCTGCTGGGTCTCATTTACGAACGCATCGAGGCACCGTTTGGCCGGATGGAACCAATAGCCGTAGTAGACCAGTTCCGCATACTTGGGGCTAAGGCTGTCGCGGATGCGCATGACTTCGCGGTCCAGGGTCAGGCCTTCCAGGTCGCGGTGGCATTCGTAGAGCACCGTGGCGCCGGGAGCTTCGTATACCCCGCGGCTCTTCATGCCCACAAAACGGTTCTCAACCATGTCGCACACGCCCACGCCATTGCGTCCGGCGCTGGCATTGAGGGCCTCGAGAAGCTGCACCGGCGCCAGGCGCCGGCCGTTCACGCCCACTGGATAGCCCTGCTCGAACTCAATCTCGAGAACTTCGCTCTTGTCGGGCGCCAGTTGCGGCGGGGTGACGAGCTGGAACATCTCGTTGCGCGGCTTATACCAGGGGTCTTCCAATTCCCCGGCCTCATGGCTGCGGTGCGCCAGATTGGGGTCGGTAGACCAGGGCTTCTTGACGCTGGCCTGCACGGGGATGCCGTGCTGGGCCGCATACTCGATGGCCTCCTTGCGGCCGGGGATCAGCGCGCGAAATTCGGCGTTGCGCCAGGGGACGATCAGCTTGACGCCGGGCAATAATGCGTAAGCCGCCAGTTCGAAGCGGCACTGGTCGTTGCCCTTGCCCGTCGCGCCGTGAGCGATCCACTGGGCGCCCTCAGCCTTGGCCACATCCACAATGGCCTTAATCATGAAGGGCCGCGCGATGGAAGTGCCCAGCAGATAGCGGCCCTCGTACTTGGCCTCGGCGCGCAGGCACTGGAAGACGCCGTCGCGGACGAATTCCGCCTTGATGTCGCGCACGAGGAATTTGGCCGCGCCGCTGGCCAGAGCTTTCTTCTCCAGGTCCAGGCTCTCCTGCTGGCCCACGTCAATGATCACGCAGACGACCCTGTGGCCTTTGTCGGCCAGCCAGCGCACGATGACACTGGTGTCCAATCCCCCGGAATACAGGAGGATGACTTTCTCCCCTTGGGCCGCATCCTTCGCTCTTTTCGCTGGCTTCTTCGACATGGGCGTACAGGCTCCTTTCCCGCCAAGACCTGAAAGAAAGAACCATTACGGCGGCGCGCCCGGTTTGCAAGCTTAGATTGAGGCTTGGTAACCGTTCCGTCCGAGCCGCGACCGTGAGGGAGCGGTGCCATCATTCCCATTCTTCCTATTCTTCCCATTCTTCCCATAGCATTTGATGGCGGGCTCCCCTGACCGCAGCCATGTTTTTTGGGCAGAATGCTGAGAAATTGGGCAGCGGGCTGTATACACTGGCCGCAGGGCCTGTCTTGGGGAAACAGATGATGAGAACTGACCTTGCTCCCGCAACTTTGTTCCTCGCTGCGCTGCTGTGCCGCGCGGCCTGCGCCGCTGCAGGCGCCAACCCGTGCTTCGCGATCACGGTCGTGGATGAGGAGACCGGCCGCGGCGTACCGCTGGTGGAACTGCGCACGGTCAACGAGATTCGCTACTACACCGACAGCAACGGCATCGTGGCTTTCGATGAGCCGGGACTGCTGAACCAGAAGGTGTTCTTCCACGTGCAAAGCGACGGCTATGAGTTCCCCAAGGACGGCTTCGGCTATTGCGGCACGGCGCTGGACGTCAAGCCGGGCGCCGGCGCCACGCTGCGCCTCAAGCGGCTCAACGCCGCGGAGCGGTTGTACCGCATCACGGGCCAGGGCATCTACCGCGACAGCCTCCTGGCCGGTCAGCCTGTGCCCCTCAGCCAGCCGGTGTTGAACGCTCAGGTCCTCGGGCAGGACTCAGTGCAAATGGCCGAGTACCACGGCAAGCTGTATTGGTTCTGGGGCGACACCAACAAGCCTGCTTATCCGCTGGGCCACTTCGGAACCGCGGGCGCAACCTCGCAGAAACCCGGACAGGGCGGGCTGGACCCGGCGAAGGGCATTGAGTTGGCGTACTTCACCGATCAGGCCGGCTTCAGCAAACCCACGTGCAACGTGGCGGGTGAAGGCATGAAGTGGCTGGACGGCCTCGTTACCGTGCCTGACGAGACCGGCGCCGAGCGCCTCGTGGCCCACTTCTCGCGGATGAAGAGCCTGGACAAGGTGCTGGAGCACGGCTGGGTCGTTTTCAACGACAAGACCGAGACGTTCGAGCCGCTCGCAAGCTGGCCGCTGGATGATCCGCCGCGCTGGCCGTGCTGCCACGCGTTCCGCCACCGCGTGGGAGAACAGGATTACGTCTACTTCGCCTGGCCCTTTCCGCACATGCGCGTCAAAGCGGACCTCAAATCCATCAAGGATCCGCACGCTTACGAAGCCTTCACCCCCCTTGTTCCGGGCAGCCGTTATGTCAAAGGCGAAGCCAAACTCGAGCGCAGCCCGGACCGGCATCTGACTTGGGGCTGGAAACCCGACACCGGGTTCATCACGTTCGCGCAACAGAAGCAACTCTTCGATGCGGGGCAGTTCGCGGCCTCTGAGCTTGTCTACAAGCTGACGGATATTCAGAACGGCAGGGCGGTGATCGCCCACGCCGGCTCGGTCGCGTACAATGCGTTCCGCAAACGCTGGATCATGGTCTTTCATGCGGAATGGGCCAAGCCGTCGAATCTGGGCGAGGTTTACTACGCCGAAGCCGAAGCGCTCGAAGGCCCGTGGGTCCAAGCGCAGAAGATCGTCACCCACGCCAGGTACAGCTTCTACAACGTAAAGCACCACCCGCTTTTTGACCAGGAAGGCGGCCGGATCATCTACTTCGAGGGCACCTACTCCACGACGTTCTCAGACACGCGGGACCCCACGCCGGCGACCCCCCGTTACGACTACAACCAGGTCATGTACAGGCTGGACCTAGCCAGCCCGAGGCTGAAACTCCAGAAGTAAACAGGTTCGATTTGGGATTAGACAACACACACCGTGGTGGTTGCTTTTCAATCGAAAATCGAAAATCCAAAATCCAAAATCATTGCTGCAGGCCCATCATCTGCTTCACGGTGGGAAGGATTGCCTGGGCCCAGATTTCATAGCCCTTGAGGTTGGGGTGCAGGGCGTCCGGCATGATTTCTTTGGTCAGGGTCTTGTCCGCGGTCAGGAACTTGTCGCCGATGTCCAGGTACTTGAGCATCTTGCCGTCGTCCAGCTTGGCGACGATCTTGTTGACTTCCTCGTTCTTTTCCCTTGCCGGGTTGGGCTTCTCACCGCGCGGGAAGATGTCCAAGAGCAGGATTTTCGCCTGGGGTTGCTTGGTCTGGATTTCCTTGACGATGGCGGTGATGCCTTCCGCCACGTCGCCTGCCGAGTTGTTCCCATTGTTCGTGCCGATCATTATGACAAACAGGCGCGCCTTGTAGCCTTCCAGTTCGCCGTTCTGCATACGCCATAAGACGTGCTCAGTGCGGTCGCCGCCAATGCCCAGATTGAGCGCCCTGTACTGCTCGAAGTATTTGTGCCAGACAGTCTTCCCGCCGCCGCGCCAGCCGTCGGTGATCGAGTCGCCGACGAAGACCAGGTTGATGTTGCCATTCATCTTCTTGATGTCGGCCAGGAAGCCGTCATGGCGGTTCTTGTCCTTAATGGCCGGCGTGGTGGTGGCGAGTTCCCCCGCGGGCAAAAGCTGCGGACAGGTGAGCGCGAACACCCACAGCAGAATTCCCAAGCGGCGCAGGCATGACATCTTCATCGCTAGTCCCCCGGTTGGCTTCTTCCTGTGGGTGCATCACCGGACTTGTGCCACGGATATGCCGCCGCAACGCGGCGGCTTATCCGTGCTACCCCCTGCTGGCACGGATGAGGCCGCGCCAAACAGCCGGCGCGGCCACATCCGTGGCACAAATCCCGTGATGCACCCTCTTCCTGACAAGTCACTCCAAATCCCTTGGCGGTCGTGGTCCGCTATGGTATACTAAACCGCCGTGCCGTCAACCGCCTTTGAGACCATGATCGGGTTTGCTCTTGCCGCTGCCAGCGCCGGCGCGGGAGAGGCGCCGGCCCTTGAACCCGCCGGCACAACCGGCGGCGTGGCACACTACTGGGTTACCTCGCTTCACCAGGGCGTAGGGCAAGTTGCCAACTTGCCCCACCAGGGCCAGCGGACCAAGCTGCGCATAATCGCGCCGGACGGCGCCGCCGCAAAGGAAGACAAGCGCTTCTTGTTCGTGCTGCCGGTCGAACCGCGCGAAGAGACCCACTACGGCGATGGTCTGGAAACTGTGCGGAAGACGGGACTGCATGAGCAGCTTGGCCTGATCGTTGTGGCGCCCAGCTTCGACAAGCTGCCGTGGTATGCAAACCATCCCACCGACCAGGGCCGCCAGGACGAGACGTACCTGCTTGAAGCCGTCATCCCTGTGGTGGACCGTCTGTATCCGTCCAAGCAGCCGCAGCGTTTGCTGCTGGGGTTCAGCAAGTCGGGCTGGGGAGCATTCAGCTTGATCCTGCGCCATCCGGATGTCTTCGCCGCGGCCGCGGCCTGGGATGCGCCGCTGATGAAAGACAAGCCGGACCAGTTCGGCATGGGCGAGTGCTTCGCCACTCAGGAGAATTTCGAGCACTACCGGATCACGAAGCTGCTGCGTGAGAAGGCCGCGCCCTTTCAGGCGGCCAAGCGCCTGTGGCTGGCGGGCTATGATAACTTCCGCGCCCAGACCGTCGAGGCGCACAAACTGATGGACGAGTTGCATATTCAGCACGATTACGCTGACGGTCCCAAGCGTGCGCACCTGTGGGGCAGCGGCTGGGTGGAAGAAGCAATCAAGGCGCTAACGGAGTATTAGGCTTGAGACTTCAGGCTTGCGGTCCGCTCGCCCAAGCGGGATCTGCCCGCTCCAGCAAACCAACCCCGGCGACGGTTCAGGTCATCGTGGTATTCATTGCGCCCCATCCGCCGCGCCGCTTCCTGCAAGCGCCGGCGAATGGGCCGCACTTCGGCGATTACTTTGGATTCCTTGGCTGCCTTCATAGGCCCATGACCTCTGTTATCTGCTTCTTGTCCGGCGCGTCATCCGCATACAGGAAGTTGGGTATGGTTGTTTCAAGATACAGTTTCATTGTGCGCTGCTCTCGACCACGAGCGTGCCCTCGTAGTTTGGGCATCTCTGAGGACGATACATGAGCAGATTCTCTTGTTCAAGGCACATAGCACAATTTCTTCCCAGCCTTGACATTCCTTGCGGCGCATGGTAAGGTTCAGGGAGCGTAGTTCATACAAGGTCTCGTTTGTTTTGGAGGAACATAAGGGAAATCTGTGTTGTGACAATTTGAAGATGCGCGAGCATCAGGGAACTGTTTCCTGAAGAACGGCCAACCTGGGTCCTCGGACCCTTGAAGAACAGAAGCAGCGACTTGTGCCGCGCCCCGCAAGGGGCGTCGGCCAAGTTTGCTGTTCTGTTCTGCCCCTTGGCCGGGGCCTTCAGGAGCGGCGGCTTGGTCCGGCGCTCTTTTTTTTTCGAAGGAGGGGCGGGCATGAAAACCCAACATGGCGGCGTAGTGGCACATGCTCTGACAATTGTACTTGCGGGAGTTTTTGTGGCCTGGGGTGCTTCAGCCGGACAAGCAGGCGCTCAGAAGTGGCTCTCTCAGTTGTACGCTTCTACAGGATCTCCGGCTATTGGGTCAGACGGTACAATCTTCGTCGCGAGTGCCAATACGATTTATGCAGTTTGCCCTGATGCGAGCCAAAGGTGGGCCTTCTCAGCAACTTTTGCGTATTCGGTGACTACGCCATCTATCGGCCCTGATGGCACAGTATATTTTGGGTGCTTGGACATGAACCTTTACGCATTCACAGGCGATGGAACGAAGAAATGGGAGTACAAGACCTATGGGGCTATTTATGGCTCCCCTGCCATTGGGGCAGACGGGACAATCTACATTGCCTCCTCGGACGACAGTCTTTATGCCTTCAACCCTGACGGAACAAAAAAGTGGGCTGCCGCCACACCACAGGATCTAAGGACACCCGCAATTAGTACGGACGGAACCATTTATGCCATCACAAGGACCGGGAACCATGTTTACGCTTTCAATTCAGACGGAACCCAAAAATGGGTTTGCGCGATCAATGGCGGCGCTTCTGGTTATGCAATCGATGCAGATTCTCCGGTTATTGGGACGGACGGGACAGTTTACGTTGCAGCGGGAGGTTTGTTCGCAATCAACCCTGATGGAACGCTGAAATGGTCGTTCACAACTAGCGCGGCATATGCTTCTCCAGCCCTTGGCGCTGATGGAACTATCTACTTCGGTTCGGTTGACGATAGTCTTTACGCCTTTTCTCCTGCAGGGTCCCAGAAATGGGCATTCAGGACATGGGGCAGCATCGTCACCTCCCCAGCAATCGCAGCCGACGGCACGATTTACATCGCTTCCCAAGACAGTTCGTTCTACGCCCTAAACCCTGACGGTACACAAAAGTGGGCATTCACACCGCAGGCCGTTCTTTATTTTTCTGGCTCGCCTGTTATCGCGACAGACGGAACGATCTATGATGGTCACGGAAATGGGCTGTATGCAATTTATGGTTCCGCGGCCTTGGCTGAAACAGCCTGGCCGATGAATGGACATGACCTACAGCATACACATCGACAGATACCGCCGCCCACGATCACCAGCCCGCTTTCGGCGACGGGCGGGGTTGGCACCCCGTTCAGCTACACCATAACGGCGACGGGGAACCCCACGAGTTTCGGCGCGACGGGCCTGCCCGCCGGCCTGGGCCTCAGCACATCAACCGGAAGTATCTCTGGTACGCCGACTGCCAGCGGCAGCTACACTGTGTCAATCAGCGCCACGGGTTCGGGGGGGACGGCAACCGCAACATTGAGCCTCGCGATTTCTCCCCCGAATGCGCCGGTCATCACCAGTCCCTTAACGGCTTCGGGCACCGAAGGAATGCCATTCAACTACCAGATTGCGGGCAGCAACAATCCAGCCGGCTACAACGCCGCGAACCTGCCGCCCTGGGCGTCCGTGAACACCAGCACGGGAGCCATCACGGGCACGCCGAACGAAGCAGGCTCCTCCAGCGCGACAATCAATGCCACGAACGCCGGAGGCACAGGGTCGGCAACTCTCTCCTACCGCTTCCGGCACAGTGGGGCAGGCGTTCAGCTACGCCATCGCTGCCAGCGGCACACCTACAAGTTTCAATGCAACAGGATTGCCCTCCTTCCTGAGCATTGACCCATCCTCTGGCGTCATATCCGGCACGCCAACCTTTACCGGCCAAATTGTTGTCACGCTGAGCGCAACTAACGGTGGTGGCACAAGAACGGGAACGCTAACAATCACGGTGGTCCCGCCTGCGCCGCCCGTCATCTCCGGGAGCAGCCAAGGTGTCTTTACAGCCACAATTGGGCAGCCATTCAATTACCAGATAACGGCCACAGGCAATCCCATGAGTTACGACGCCACGGGGCTGCCGAGCGGCTTGAGCATCTCCGGCAACACAATCTCCGGCATCCCCACCGTATGCGGACAGATCGCGGTGGGCTTGAGCGCCACGAACATGGGCGGCACCGGCACGGCGACCTTGGTGCTTACGATATTCGACTCGTCGGGAGGCAACGCCAATACGCCCAGCTTCACTTCGTTTCCAACTACCCCGGATCCAATCATTGCCGGCCAATCCGTGACCCTGACCGCCGCCGGGAGCGACGCGGGCGGGTCTTTGCTCCTCTACACATGGAATTTCGGCGATGGCACCACAGCCTACGGGCCCTCGGTAACGCACGTTTACACTGCGGGGGGCGTTTACACCGCCACCGTGACGGTCAGCAATGGCGTCAACAGCGCGACGCAGAGCGTATACGTGCCCGTGAACGCGGCAGCCCCCGATACCAGCGGCGGCAGCGGGCCGCTCCCCAACGTGTTTTCCGTGCTCAAGGCCGCGATAATGTTCAACTTCAAGGGCTACGGCAAGGACAGCCTCACGCTTTCGGGATCGATCCCTTTGCAGAAGAACTTCAACCCGTCGGGGAAAACTGCCATCATTACGGTCGGGGACCTGGAGCAGACGTTCACACTCAACCCCAAGGGCAAGGGCGGGAATTCCAGCGCTTCGCTGGTGCTGTCCGGCAAGCTCAAGAACAGCGTCTTTACCGCCACACCAGCGAAGTTCACGTTTACATTGAAGAATCAGATTCTATTCCCACTCCTTGCGGGATTGGGCTTCACAGACCAAAACGTGCCAAAACCGGGGAAGCAGGTTGCCGTGCCTGTTGTCGCTTCGATAGACGGCGTGGGCTACTTGGCCCACGTGAACGTGGTCTATACAGCCAAGGCAGGCGCAAGCGGGTCGGGCAAAAAGTGAGTTTGTGGCTGGTGGAGGCGGTCTGGGTTTTGGGGACGGGTTTTGGGGAGGTGCACCAAACCCGGGGTGGCGAACGCAGCTTTTGGGAGGAAATTAAAATGGCAAAGCCTTTTGCCTTTGTGGTCGTAGGACATAGCAATTGGGGCAAGTCTTGGACCCTGAAAGCTCTTACCGGTGGTAGCTGGCATCGGAAAAGGGTAAGGATCAAAGGACACGATTTTTTCATTAGAAGAATGTCAAATGACGACGATCCAAAACCGCCTAATGAGGCCGATCGACAATCGCTGCTTGATTTCGCGCGAAAAGAGAAAGGTTTTCGCCCGGTTATCCTGGCGCTGTGCCCGGCATTCCAGGAGGAGAAGACTGCGCAATTACTGGATGTGCTCAGGGAAAAGTTCACGCTGAAGTTCTGGGTAATGAAGAAGAAGTTCGGTGAAAGCGATAAGGTGGTCACCTGTGAGGAAATCGGAAAGCTTCGTACATACGGCATTGTGGAGGTATTTGCCGAGGAAGTTGAGGCTAATTCCCGTGCAGCCGCCTTGAGGCATTTCATAGACCAAAACCTGGCCTGAGACTTCCTCCGCTGGGCCATTCGGGACAGAGCCGCGTTTGTTCGCGGTTTTCGCCATAAACGCGCCATTCGGGACAGTGACGCAATTCGTCGGCAGGTGTTGAGATGAGACGTGAAAGGGAGATGTTGCGCAAGAGATGCGTCACTGTCCCTGTATCCCCAGCAATTGTCAAGATTGTGTCCCCCGATTTCGGACGTGTTAAGATCGAAAATCGAAAATCCAAAATGCAAGATTTATTAGGGCTCCTCAATCTTCTCTACTGTATCCTTCGGGATGCTCTCCATCTTCCCGTCTGTTTTCTTGACCGTATACTGATCATCGGTCTCCACCGTCGTCAGCGCCATCACTTTCCTGCCATCTTTCAGAACAAAGATCTTCTTGGGAACCCCTGCCGCGGGGGCCTCTGCCGGCTTCGGTTGGGCAGCCGGCTGAGCGGCTGGCTGGGCGGCTGCTTGGGCGTCCGGCTGAGCGGCTGGTTGGGCAGCCGGCTGAGCAACCGGTTGGGTCTTGGGCTGAGTCTTCTCAACGACCTCTAGTCCATGAGCTTTGAGCCATGTTGCAGCCTCATCACGTCTGACTTTGGCCTCTGCGGTTGCTTTTTCCCCAGACCTTTTCTCAGCCATGGCTTGAGCGTATCCCTTGGAACTTTCTATCTGCTCATTGGAGACCGCCTCGCTTTTGGCTTTCAGTCTCTCGATCTCGGCGCTCGTGTCTGTCTTCACGCTTGATCCTGCACCAGTTGCGGTCACGCGTTGCTTGCTGCTTAGGTCCTTTAGCTGGTCGTGCAGGGCTTTCGCCTGCTTGGCTGCGCCTTCCATCTTGTTCTTGAAAGCTATTGCACGACTTTCGAGATCGGGGAGTTTATTTGCCTGTTGGACGATCTCCTTGACGGCACTGTCGTATACCGCCTGCTTCAGCACCGCGTCGCGCTTGCGCTCCGCTTCTTCCTCAGCCGCAACCTTCTCAGCCGCTTTCCTCGCCGCTTCCTTCGCCGCTTCCTTCGCTGCTGCCGCTGCGGCCGCTGCGGCTTGCTCATCTGCCAAGCGCTTTCTGTCCTGTTCCTCTTTTTGCCCCAGCCTCGCGCCCTGTTCCTCCTTATCCGTCT
>JBEKKG010000236.1:0-9263 GCA_050010835.1 Planctomycetota bacterium | reverse complement strand
TCTCAGGTTTGGCGGCCGCGTCGCTGGCCTTGGCCGCGGTTGTCGCCTGGCGCGGCGCGACACTGGACCTGATGAAGACGCGCTGGCCGGTGTACCGCACGCTGGTGCGGCAAGGGGACTGCATCCGGGCCTATAGGTGGATTGCGGAGCACACTCCGCCTGAGGCCTTGTTCCTGGTGGACGACGGCTATTCCTGGAAAGAGCTGCAGCACGAATTGACCCCTGGCTGGCTCTTCAACCGGCCCATAGGAGAAATAGACCTTTTCACGCTGCTGGCCCAGCGGCAGCGGGTTTACAGCTTCCTGTTGCTGAGTTGCAGCATCAGCGACAAGCAGTTCATGGAGCTTGGGCTTCTGCACCTGGCGACATTCGATCTCCCGCTGGCCGAGAACGACTATTCGGAACTGCTGCGCCGTTACCACCCTGATTACGTGTTCTGGCGCAAGATCAAGGGCCTCGTGCGCAGGCCTCCCCGGATTCTGTTGGGAATGCGGGAAGTAGTGTATAGAGACGACTATTGCGAAATCTGGGCGCTGAACTACCAGGCCAGGGAGTGAGGAGTGCATAACCGGACTTGTGCCACGGATATGCCGCCGCAACGCGGCGGCTTATCCGTACTACCCGCTGCTGGCACGGATGAGGCCGCGCCAAACGGCCGGCGCGGCCACATCCGTGGCACAAGTCCGGTGATGCACCAAGGAGTGAGCAAGGCCATGAAAACCACCTGTTTCTTAGCACTCCTCGCGCTGTGTGCCGCCGGGCAACCTCTTGACGCCGCGGAGCTGGAGTGGCTGACAGTATCCAAGGATGGCCAGAGTTTCGTTGGCGCGGCCTCGGGCGCCAGGTTCGTCGCGTGGGGCTTCAATTACGACCGCGACTACAAGTCGCGCCTGCTCGAAGACTACTGGGAAACCGAATGGCAGACCGTGGCCGGAGATTTCCGTGAGATGAAGGCACTCGGCGCGAACGTCGTGCGCGTCCATCTCCAGTTGGCCAGGTTCATGGAAGGGCCGGAGAAGCCGGACCGCAAGGCGCTGGAACAGCTCGGCCGCCTCGTCGTCCTCGCGGAGCAGACCGGCCTGTACCTCGACATTACCGGCCTGGGTTGCTACCGCAAGAGCGCCGTCCCGCGCTGGTACAATGACGCCACCGAAGAGCAGCGCTGGGCCGCGCAGGCGTGCTTCTGGGAAGCGGTCGCCGAATGCTGTGCGCACAGCCCCGCCGTCTTTTTCTATGACTTGATGAATGAGCCGGTTGTGCCGAGTGGCAAGCGCCAGGCGGGCGACTGGCTCACGGGCGAACTGGGGGGCCTGTGTTACGTGCAGTTCATCGCGCTCGATCAAGGCGGGCGTGCGCGGCCGGAGATCTCCCGGCAATGGATTGCCAGGCTCGTGGCCGCAATCCGCAAGCACGACAGCCGGCACCTGATCAGCGTGGGCCTGCTTCCTGACGCCGACGGCAAGTCGGGCTTCGTGCCCAAGGAGGTGGCCCGCGAAGTGGATTTCCTGTGCGTACACCTCTATCCTGACGGCGCGAAACCTGCGGAGGACCTTAAGACGGTCGAGGCGTTCGCTGTCGGCAAGCCCCTCGTCATCGAGGAGACTTTCCTGCTCAAATGCACTGCCGGCCAACTGCGGCATTTCATTGACGCTTCCGCCAAGCACGTTTCCGGCTGGCTGGGCTTCTACTGGGGCCGCACGCCGGCGCAGTTGCGCGGCTCGAAGGACATGGGCGATGCGCTGATGCTCTCGTGGCTGGAGCTGTTCCAGGAAGGCAAGCCGGGAAAGTAGATCGAAAGAGCTCACTTTGGGAGCGCGATTTCGGCTGGCGGGGCGGGGTGCAGTCGCCGGTACTTTTGAACTTGGGCAGAGTACTTCCGGTTGAATGTCTTCAGATACTGTATGTACCTGGCGGGATCGTGGCCGCACTCCCTTGACATGCGCCGCCTGCTCTCCCTGATCTCCTCAATGACTTCTTCGCTGCTGGGCATGGGTCATTTGCCTCCAATCAGTTGCTGCGGTGTTACCAACGCCGGCACGTGCAGTCCCAACAGCGCATTCACGCGCCGGATATGCCCAAACTTATTCGCGTTCGCCAAGTGCACACAGTTCCACGTCAGCAAGTAATCGAACTTGTGGAATGAGGCCAGAGCCAGGTGCATGGCGTCGCCAACAGGATCGTTGGGCATGACCCGATGTTGGATGTAGAAATCCACGATGTCCCGAATTTCGTCTTCAACCGCAATGGCCGGCAGGCGCATGGCCATTGCAAGGGCCTCCTCCCGGTGTTGCAGATTGCCCTTGTCCAGTTCGGCAAGGACAGCCGTGCTCGTAACCACGTCATAATTCTGCCGATGCTCATCCCACCACTGCCGTGTCCAGCCGCGCATAGCCACGATGGCCGCACCTTTCCGCCGGTCGTGGTAGAAACTGAAAATTGATGTCTCTATATAGACACTCTCATCCATGCCCCTAGTATCTCACTTTCCGAGGGGCAAATCAAGCGCGACAGTGGCGGGTGGCCGGAAACATACCAGCTACCCCACCCGGCAAGGCGGCCTGAGCAGTAGAACCTGTGGTTGCCGGCCACCCGCCTGTTGACTGGCGGAGGGCTGGCGGTACAGTTGATTAGGCTTTGAGTGGTGTGGGGACTTTAGCGGAGAGGACATGGCGACGCGCGCTGTTGATGCCGCAAAGACGATTGATCGGCTGGTACGTGGTATCGTGCGGCGTTTTCATCCTGACCAGGTGATCCTCTTCGGCTCCTATGCGCGGGGCGAGGCCGGACCGGACAGCGACGTGGATCTGCTGGTTGTTATGCCTGTGGCAGGCTCCAAGCGCGAGAAACAACTGCAGGTGCGGATGTCTCTTCCCAGCGTCCGTTTGCCAGTGGATGTCATTGTCACACGTCCAGAGGATTTTGCGTGGCGCAAGGATGTCGTGGGCACGATCGAATGGCCCGCCTCCCGTGAAGGGAAGGTTCTTTATGCCCGTCCCGCGTGAGACCCTGATCGTCCTCCGCGAATGGGTGGCGAAGGCCGAAGAGGATTGGATGGCGGTCCGTCTGGTTCTGCGCGGCGGGGCGGACTGTCCGCCGGAAGTCGCCTGCTTTCATGCTCAACAGTGCATCGAGAAATACGCCAAAGCGTCGCTGGTGCTGCACGGGACCGCCTTCCCGAAAACTCACGATATTCGTCTTCTGTGGAATCTGCTTCCCCAGGACTCGCGTCCGATGCTTGACCAAGCGACGCAGGACAGGCTCACCGAATTCGCGACTGTTACGCGTTATCCTGGAGAGTACGAAGCGGTGTCTCTTTCTGAAGCTCGCAAAGCCGCGAGCACCACTCGTCTAATCCGGAAGGCACTGCGCTCTGGCTTGCCCAGAGCGGCGTTGCGCCGCGGCGGGAGATCGCGCTAGAATCAAGTTCAGGGCGGGCGGGAAGCCAGGCAGGATTGGGATAGAGCCGCATTTGTGAGAGCGAGAAAGCGTGCCATCAATGCGGCTTTGTCCCGAATGGCCCCGGCGTCTTGGCGGCGATGCCCGCCCTGGGCGGTGCGCTTGGGTTTCGATGCAGTTTTCTTTGTTCAGGTTCCGTCTACAATCATTAGAGGGTAACTTCGTCAAAAACAGGGAGACGATTGCGCTTGCTGGTTTAGCCCGGAACGTTTCAAGGTCGTTTTTCGCGCCATGCGGGGAGGGCGTATGAAGGCGGATCTTGAGATCCAGATAGACGATGCGGCCATCCAAGACGGCGCATTGCTGCAGTGTGCCGGCCGCATTGATTACCGTTCTTGCCAACTGCTCACGGACGCGCTCGAAGAGGTTTTCCAACTTGGCCGCTACAGGGTCATCATTGATCTCTCCGGCGTGAAGTATGTTTCGTCCTCCGGGGTTGGGGCCATCGTCTCTGCCGCAGCTACGGCTGAAGAGCATTCAGGCCGGATCGTGCTCCTGAACCCTGCGCCCAATGTCTCGCTGGTGTTCGTCCTGATCGGGCTGCCAGATCTCATCAAGGTCGCTCTTAACCTTCCAGCGGCGATTACGGAGCTTTCCAGGCGCGTGGCCGGCAACATCCCAACTACCCCAGAGGTCACCCAGCCGTGTTGCCCTTTGTCTGGGTGCCCCAGCACGTAGTGCTGTGCCGGAGCGCGGCACAGAGCTGGCTATGATGCAATAGCCGCAACACTCGTGGGCAGTTGCCGCGAACCCACCCAGTACCCCAGACGTCCCCAAACCCTGGCCGTCGGCGGAAAGGCGAGGCGGCTCAGGGACGTCAGCAATAGGAGCGCCGGTTCCCCGCCACCGGCCCGCGAGTGCGGTGTATGTGGAATTAACGGAAGCCCGTTCTGCGCTCTGGCACGGCACTGCGTGCCGTGGCACCCGCGGGAAGGGCGACACCGCGCGGGGCCGTCAGAGGTAGGACCGGTGGTTGCCGGCCACCCACCCACCCACCGGAAAAAATCCTTGCCCCCGGCTACGAACGGTGTATATGGTAAAATGAAGCCAGTGGAGTCAGTGCAAAGAGAACAGCGGCCACGGCGGGCTTCAGTTCTGCAAATGGCAACGGAGTTCAAGTAAAGGGTCATGCGGGTGTAGCGGCACCGGGCTGCTCACCATGAAACCAACAGCTTGATAAAGGAGCGAAACAGAGCGCAGACAAGACAACTAATAACTTGACGCGCGTGCGTCAAGGAACTGCTTCTCTCAGAACGGCCAACCTGAGCCGCAAGGCTCTTGAAGCAATAAAGCAGCGACTTGAGCCGCGCCCCGCAAAGGGGCGTCGGCCAAGTTTGCTGTTTATTGCGCCCCTTGGCCGGGGCCTGAGAGAGCGGCGGCTTGGTCCGGCGCTCTTTTTTTGTCTCCGAATGGGCCTGCGGGGTAGTGCTCCGCCATCTTCAGGAGGGAATGTCCATGAAATGGTTAGGTTTCGTCGGGGCAGTTCTTCTTGCCGCGTTCATCATTACCGGTTGCGGCCAGGGAACCAGCAGCCAAAACACATCCCAGTCGGGTGGCAGCACCGCTGAGCGTGAGCGCGCGCTAGATGAGCGTGAGCGCGCGCTAGTTTTCGCCGCCAACGAACAAGCGGCGATGAAGCGTTGCCAGGCGTACTGCGAAGCTCAAGAAATTTATCATCGGACCGACTACAAGCGGGAGGGCGTTCTCCAATATGCACAAACGCTCAAAGAACTTGCTGTTTTAGAGTTAATTGACCAGGCTTTTGCCAAAGCTGAAGGCAACCCTGGGCAAGGAGTGCCCGTGGCCGGTTACTGCTTCAAGGTGCTTAAGGCACAAGCCGCAAATGCTTATGGGGGGAAGAAGAAATCATATTTGGAGGACGGCAAGATGACGTTAGGTTATGCGCTGGTAGGCTATCCCTCTCAATATGGTATCAGCGGGCGCGATACTCTTGTAATAAGCGGCAGCGGTCGATGTTTTCAAAGGATTTGGGTAAGAATACGCCGGAAATTGTTGAGCGGATGACAGAGTTCGACCCCGATTCCACATGGACAGGGGAGTGATGGCGTCCGCAGCCACGGAGAAGGAGCTTTAGAAGACCTTGCGTAAACGGGTTATCTCGTCTGAAACAGCTTCGTTTGGTGGCCTTTTTTCCGGAGGGGAAACATGCCTATCGCAGTTGAGTGCCCATCCTGCCATAAGAAGGCTCAGGTCCCAGATAACGCTGCTGGGCGCAATGTCAAGTGCGGCTGCGGAACGCGGTTCGCGGTTCCCGCTGCGCGGCCACAGTTTGAAGTTCTGGATGAGCCGCCGCCGGCCTCGTTCTTTGCCATGCCGCCACCGATGCCACCGCAACCAGGAATGCTAACCCGGTGCCGAACCTGCGGTCGCACAAGCGACGAGGCCGGGCCAGACGGCAGGTGTCCTTGCGGCGGTTCCTTTGCTCCTCCGGCAATGGCGACTCCCGAGGCAGAGGCATTGCAGGCCATGCGCGCAAGAGCTTTCAACGACGAATTTCGCAAAAGGAACGCCGTAATTCCGGGGCGCGAGCAGGCTTCTGCCTCCAGCCCACTCTTCAATGTCAAGAACTGCATAGCTGCGGTACTCCTGATACTGGTAGTTTATGGCTTTATACAGGGCTTGGGTTTCAAATTTGGAAGCCCCGACCAGGAAGCTATGCATGCCGCGTACCAGATTGTTTGTCAGAACCTGAAAACTCCCTTGTGCCATTCGGGACAGTCCACCACTAGGGCGAAGGGAAAGAGCGAGATACGGGAGATATGGGACAGTGACGCAGCTAACGAAGGTGAACGCAACTGATACGCCAGTGTCCCTGCCACTCGGCGCTTAAGCATTTGCCCCGCTGCTTGGCACCGCAAACAGCTTCCGCAAAGGCAGCTCGAATCCAGGCAGCACCGGCTCGCCGCGCAACGTCTCGGCTGCGCTGAGGACCTTGTACCGCTGCACTGCCGTATAGACCGTGACCGTGCGTGCCACGGGGTCAACCTCCCAAACCAAACGCACGCCCGCCTGAAAGTACTCGCGGCGCTTACGCGCCATTTCCTTGGCTGTGTTACTGAGACTGAGCACCTCAACGGCCAAGTCAGGCGCGAGTCTCGGAACGGGGACCTTCGGAAACTCCCCGCCGGGCAGCCTGCTCCAGGAGATGAAGGCCACGTCAGGGATCACCACGAGACCGGGCGACAACTCCATCATGCCTGCCTCGCCTGTGACGATACCCAGGTTGCGCGATGAAACAAAGTCACCGAGCAGCCTGATCAAGATGCATGCCAAGAACGACTCCTCGTAGCCCATGGGTTTCTCCACCAGCACGCCGTCAACCAACTCGCACAACCGGTCCTCGTGGCACTCGATTTCGTCCACGTCTTCTTTCGTTGCAGTCCCTGGCAAAGGAGACATGCGGACCCGTGCCGCGGGGATGCCGCCCAGCTTTTCGAGCAAGTCGGCTAAGGTTCGGGTTTCAATAGAGGATGCCACGCTGGTCGCCATACACACTCCTTTCGCGATGGGACGCTCAGATCCAGCCCCATTCTTCAAGTTTAGCCTGCGCACCCACAATCGCAATATGAAAAGTCAAGACCAAGAAACAGAGAAGCATCCTTGCCGTTTGGGCGCAGGGCGCGTTGGAGCGCCAGGCGCGACCCGGAAAATTCAGATTTTTTGAAATCCGCACTTGACAACTATGCGCCGTAATCGTATTATACTATAGGGGCATCTTGTTTTGAGAAGGGATGGACCGGCCAGACCTGAGTTTGAAACTCGAAAGTCGAAGTTGCACTTGGCTCTTTGACAACTCAATAGGAGCAGCATTGAGGTTTCAGACGGCAGAACTCGCTCTTGATTATATCGTTATTCCGCCTGTATTATATCGTTATCTTCACCTGAATCTAACCCGATTATATCGTGATTCGATCCCTACTATATCTTGATTCGGTCCCTATTATATCTTGATTCGATCCCTATTATATCTTGATTTTATCCCTAAAGGACCAGTATTTTAAGGACTTAGAGGATTGGAGACTTGGGACTATAGCCCGCTTGAAATCACGAGGAATTGCGGGTGCATGCCCGAAACCTTCTTGACGCGAGCCGGGAAACTGGGTGCTGCCATCTTGCCTGCTCGTCGCCTTGGGTTTGATACGCGAGGAAATGCAGGCTGGAAGCCTGCACCACAACGGGCCGGCGGGACGCCGGCGCTCCAACGGGCAGGCTGGAAGCCTGCGCTACAGTACAGTTGACAAATGCAGAGCGCTCCAGCATCATTGCGGCCTGAAACACAGGTCCTTTTAGGAGGGGTAAGATGATTAGAGTCGCCATCATTGGTTGTGGGGGCATGGGCAACGCGCACGCGCCGGCTTTGGTTAAGCTGCCGAACGTGCAAGTGGTCGCGGCGTGCGACCTGATTCCCGAGAAGGCCAAGTCCCTGGCTGAGAAGAACGGCATTGGCCGGTGCGCCACGGACTTCCATGAGCTGCTGCCGGACGTGGATGCGGCGTGGGTGTGCACGGAGCCCTTCAACCGCCTCGACATCGTCATGGCGTGCGCCCAGGCCGGGAAGCACATCTTCACGGAGAAACCGCTCTGCCGCCGGCTCGAAGACGGCGACAAGATGATCGCCGCCGCCCGCAAGGCGCGGGTGAAGTACATGCTGGGATACTGCCTGCGCTTCTGGCCGATGCCTTACGGACTCATGCACGACACCTTCGCCCGCGGCGAACTGGGCGGGCTGGTAAGCTGCTGGATGCGGCGCTTCATGCCCTGGAATCCCCAGCGCTGGTACGCCAAGCAGGAAAACAGCGGCGGGGTGATGCTGGACTTTGGCAGCCACGACGTGGACTGGCTTCGCTGGGTCGGCGGCGACGTGAAGACGGTCTGCGGCAAGACCTTCAGGGTCCGCGAGGGCGCCCAGTGCGATGAGCACGGCGCGGCGCTCTTGATCTTCAAGAACGGCGGCGTCGCGACGGTCGAAGACAGTTGGTCCGCGCAGATGAGCGAATCGTCCATCGGCATCCTCGGCACCAAGGGCGCGATGATGGTCGGCAATGACGGCAAGGTCCGCAAGCGCATCGGCTGGGACGGCCAGGAACAAATCCTTGACGGCGACTCGGCCCTGGCCATTGACCCGTCAGGCAACCTCGGGAAAAGAGACGCCAGCGGGGCCATCCAGAAGGTGGCGGCAAAGGCCGAGTCCATCCAAGAGCACTTCTTTCGCTGCATCGAGGAGAACATCGAACCGCGGACCAGCGCTGAAGAGGGCCGAAAGACAATGCTGACCGTCATGGCGCTCTGGGAAGCGGTGCGGACCGGCAAGGCCATCGAAGTGGACAGCATGGCGAAGAAACGCCGCCGGGCGTGATCTCTAAACACGGAGGGCACAGAGGACGACAAAGGGGTTCGTAGGAACGGATTTGCTGTTTTTTTCCAATGTTTTTTCCTCTGTGTTCCCCTGCGTCCTCTGTGTTGAATGAGTTGTGTGAAATGCAGGCCAGGCCCGAGGTCGAAGGGGCATGTTCCACAATGGCGTCATGGGCGCGGCCCTCGTGGCCGGCGTGTTGTGCATGAGCGGAACCCTTGCGAACAAGTGTGCGGCCCAGGCCGCTGACGCGGGCCGGCTGGCGCTCGACCGCGGCCAGTGGCAGGTAACTTTCGACGAAGCGGCTTCGGAACTGGCTTGCCAGCATCGCGGCTCCGGCGCGCGCCTGCGGGGTGCGTTGTCGTTCGAGGAACTGGCCGCGGGGCGCAGCGTGGCCTGGACCGTGCGGCTGCCGCGTGATCCCGTGGCCGGG
>JBEKKG010000235.1:0-9275 GCA_050010835.1 Planctomycetota bacterium | reverse complement strand
GCGAGAAGCCGGTCCTGACTGCATTCATGGGCGGGCTGGACGTTGAAGCCGGGCGCAAGGCACTGGCTCTGGCCAACATCCCGGATTATCCCGCGCCGGAACGCGCCGTGGCGGCGCTGAGGGCCATGTGCGACTACGTGGCCTGGCGCAACCGGCCGCCGCGCGTGGTGGCGCGCTTCCCGGTCAACCTGCGGCGCGCGGAGCGCATCATTGCGCGGCACCTGCGCACGGGCCTCTGCCAGGTCGGTGAGGTGAAGGCCAAGGAAATACTCCAGGCCTACGATTTTGACGTGCCGCCGGGGCAGCTTGTGGGCAGCGCCGAGCAGGCGGTCGAGGTCGCGCAGATGCTCGGTTTCCCAGTGGCGCTGAAGATCTCTTCGCCCGACATCATCCACAAGTCCGACATCGGCGGCGTGCGCTTGAACCTGTCCAACCCCGAACAGGTCCGCGATGCCTATGAGCTGATGATGCTGCGCATCGGGCGCCGCGCTCCGGAAGCGCGCCTGGACGGCGCGTACCTCGAGAAGATGTGTCCGCGCGGGACCGAGGTCATCCTGGGCATGACGCGCGACCCCCAGTTCGACCCCATGCTGATGTTCGGCCTCGGCGGGATTTTCGTGGAAGTGATGAAGGACGTCACCTTCCATCTCGCGCCCATCACCGCCGAGGAAGCCATGCAGATGCTGATGGGCACCAAGTCCTACGCCCTGCTGATCGGCGCCCGCGGCCAGGCCCGCGTGGACCTGGCGGCCATCGCCGGCGCGCTGCAGCGCATCAGCCAGCTTGTCACCGACTTCCCCCAGATCATGGAGATGGACATCAACCCGTTCATCGTCGGGGAAGCGGGGACGGCGTCCGTCGCCGCGGACGCGCGCATCACTCTTGCCAAAGGTCCGCGTCCATGAGTGCCGCACGCCAGCCCAGCTACGATCCCCAATGGCAGCAGAAATACCCGGAGTTGCTGGCCACGCCGGCGCAAGCCGTCGCCCAGATTCGCCCCGGCCAGCGCGTTTTCATCGGCACGGGCTGCGCCCAGCCGGGCGAACTGGTGCGCGCGCTGACCGAACGCGCGGGCGAACTGGCGGATATCGAGGTGCTCCACATGCTGACCTTTGGAGCGGCGCCCTACGCCTACAAGGTGCTGGCCGCCAACTTCAAGGTCAACAGCTTCTTCATCGCCGAGAACGTGCGCGACATCATCCAGGAGGGCCTGGGCGACTATACGCCCATCATGCTCTCCGACATTCCCCGCTTGTTCAGCTCCGGCCAGTTGCCGCTGGATGCGGCGCTGATCCAGGTCAGCCCGCCGGACGAGAAGGGCCAATGCAGCCTGGGGATCTCTGTGGACATCGTCAAGAGCGCCGCACAGAACGCCTCGCTGGTCATTGCGCAGGTCAATCCCCAGATGCCGCGGACGCTGGGCGACAGTTTCCTGCACGTGAACGATCTGGACCTGCTCGTGCCCGTGGACGTGCCGCTGCCGGAGGTCCAGCCTGTCGAGACGACCGATGTGACGCGGCGCATCGGCGAGCATGTGGCGTCGCTGGTCGAAGACGGCGCGACCATCGAAATGGGGATCGGCAGGATTACGCAGGCGGTGCTCGAATTCCTGAAGCACAAGAAGGACCTGGGCATCCACACTGAGATGTTCACGGACGTGATAATGGACATGGTCGCCAGCGGAGCCATCACCGGCGCGCTGAAGACCGTGGACCGCGGCAAGATCGTCGCCAGCTTCTGCCTGGGCACCCGCAAGCTCTACGACTTCGTGGACAACAATCCGCTCTTCTCCTTTCGGCCCACCGAGTACGTCAACGATCCGCACCTGATCAGCCAGCAGTACAAAATGGTGGCTATCAACGTGGCGCTGGAGGTGGACCTGACCGGCCAGGTCTGCGCCGACTCGCTGGGCACCAAGTTCTTCTCCGGCATCGGGGGCCAGGTGGATTTCAACCGCGGCGCGGCGCGCGCGCGCGACGGCAAGCCGATCATTGCCCTGCCCTCCACGGCGCAGAACGGCAAAGTCTCGCGCATCGTGGCGCGGCTGAGCCCCGGCGCCGGCGTGGTCACCACGCGCGGCGACGTGCATTACGTCGTGACGGAATACGGCGTGGCTTACCTGCACGGCAAAACGGTGCAGGAACGCGCGCTGGCGCTGCTCAGCATCGCGCATCCGGATTTTCGTCCGCAACTCCTGCGCGAGGCCATCGAGTGCAAGTACCTGCGCCAGGACATGGCCGCCCTGAGCGGCAAGATCCACGTCGGCCCGCCGGAACTGCGCACCACGCACCTGCTCGACGACGGCACGCAGATCGCCTTCCGCTCCATCCGCGCCACGGATGAGCCGCTGCTCAAGGACCTGTTCTACGCCCTCAGCCAGGAGACCATTTTCTACCGCTTCATGCGCAACCTGAAATACATCCCGCACAAGCAGATTCACGATTTCGTGTACATTGACCACCGCAACGAGGTGGCTATCGTGGCCACGCTGCCGGCAGCGCACGGCGAGGACATGATCGCCGTGGGCCGTTACTACCTCGATACAGCCACCAACCGCGCGGAAGTCGCCTTTGTGGTCCGCGACGCCTGGCAGAACCGGGGCATTGGCTCGGCCCTCTTGCGCCTGCTGATCAACACCGCCAAGCGCAACGGCATCGCCGGCTTCACCGCGGAGGTGCTGCGCGCCAATAAGGCCATGCAGACGGTCTTCCACAAATCGGGCTGCAAAACTACCTGCCACCTCAGCGGAGAGGTCTACAGCTTCAGGCTGGATTTCGTGTGAGGAGCAGAAGCACACTTCATGCGTCTCAAACTCATCCCCGTGCTGGTGCTCGTGTGGGCCGGCCCACTCTTCTGTGCGGAGACAGCCCTGGTGCCGAATCTGCAACCTGATTTCCAGGTCGCTCCCAATGGAAGGGACGCCAATCCCGGCACGGCCCAGGAGCCTTTTGCCACCCTGGCCAAAGCCCGCGACGCCGTCCGCGCGAAAATCGCCGCCGGACTCGCTCACGATATTCTCGTCCTGATTCGCGGCGGCACGTACGCACAGGCCGAGGCCCTGGTTTTTGGCCCCGAGGACTCCGGCACCGGGAAGTACTCGATCACCTACGCGGCCTGCCCTGGCGAGGAGGCCGTCATCAGCGGCGGGCGCAAGATCGGGGGTTGGAAGCGCGGCGCGGGCGAAATCTGGAGAACGGAAGTGCCCGAGGTGCAGGCCGGCAAATGGTATCCACGGCAATTGTTCGTGGCGGGCCGGCGGGCCGTCCGCGCGCGCACGCCAAACCTGGGCGAGTGGTGGAAGCTGCGGCCCGGGCCAAAGAACAGCGAGGCCAACGATGCGGCCATCACGTTGGGCGTGGATCACCCCATCGGCGACTG
This sequence comes from Planctomycetota bacterium, assembly GCA_050010835.1. GTDB lineage: Bacteria > Planctomycetota > SZUA-567 > H5-PLA8 > H5-PLA8 > JAPLOD01. The sequence continues at coordinate 5,897 of JBEKKG010000235.1, read as the reverse complement.
GAAGAACGCCGCGGATGTCGAAGTAGTCTGGATCAACAACAACGACGGCACGCGGAAGCACCTCGGCAGCGTGAACGCGGCAGACAATACCTTTACGCTTCCGCCGCCGCATGCCTGGCCGCACGGCTTCTCCGGAGAATACAACATCAGTTTTCCCTCCGCGGCATACTCGTGCTATTTCGAAAACGCGCTGGAACTGCTGGATCAGCCCGGCGAATGGTATCTGGACCGCCAGACAGGCGTGCTCTCCTATTGGCCGCGGGAGGGAGAAGACCTGGAGCGGGCTGAGGTCGTGGCGCCCGTCGTGCAGAAGACCCTCCTGGCCGTTGCCGGCACGCCCCAGCGCCCGGTGCTGAACCTGCATTTCAGAGGCATACAGGTGGCCCACGTGGACTGGCCGCTGCCGCCTTACGGATTCGCGGCGATGTTCGGGTGTCTCATACTTATGGAGCAGCAGGAACCGCCACGGTCCTGGAAGTATTCCTGGATTGACGCCGCCGTCAGCTTCAAGTACGCGCGCGGATGCAGTTTTACCGGCGGCGCCATCGAACACGGAGGCGGCATCGGGCTGAGCCTGCTCAATGGCTGCGCGGAGAATGTCATCGAGGGCAACCGGATTGGCGATCTCGGGGGCGGCGGGATCGTGGCCGGCGCGATAAGGAACCGCGACACCTGGAAGTGGGCCGACCCGGTGGACAAGGACGACCACAAGGGCTACCGCATCGCCAACAACCACGTCCACGACTGCGGCCTGGACTACTGTGGCGCGGTCGGCATCTTCATGGGCTTGACACAGGAGGCGGTCGTGTCCCACAACCTGATCCACGACATTTCCTATGCCGGGATCGTGCTCAGCGGGAACGAAGCGCCGGGACCGCCGTTCGCCCGCAACAACACTGTCGAGTACAACCATATCCATGATGTGATGAAGGTGGCCGTGGACGGCGCCGGGATTTACGTCTCCTTCCCCCAGGCCGGCTGGGGCGCCGCGATCCGCGGCAACCTGATCCACGATCTGCGCCGCAACCCCGCCAACCCGCGAGGCGCGGGAGGCTGGAGCGCCGCGGGCATCTATCTCGATGGCGTCCGGCCTGATCTGGGGTGCCGCGGCTATCGCTTCGAGAAAAACGTGGTGTACCAGACCGAGAACCCGCTCTTCTTCTGCCAGGCAAGCGAGCAGGGGAACGTCTGGCGCGAGAACGTTTTTGCGGGCAAGGAGCTTCCCGCGAAAGACGTGCTCGAAGCGGCACGAGCGCAAGCCGGACCGCACCTGTCCGCTTGGATAAAGATGGATGTGGGGCGATCCGCTGGATCGCCCGGCGTTCTGGTAAAGGGCGAATCTCCCTTGGAGATCCGTTTCGACGGCAGCGGCTCGTTTGCCCCAAGCGGCGTCATCGTGGGCCATGCCTGGGATTTCGGTGACGGGCAGACTGGCGACGGCCCCGTGCTCAGCCACGTCTACAAGACGCCGGGAGCCTACACGGCCAGGTTGACGGTGCAGGACGACAAAGGCGCGACGGCTGCGGCCAGCGCGGGGATCACCGTGACCGTTCCGGACCTGTTTCCGACGGCGCTCGCGTCCGTTACCGCCAATGGCAGCGCTGCCCGGGTCGTCGTAACCTTCAGCAAAGAGGTCAACAAAGGCGACGCAGAGACGGCCGCCAACTATGCCATTGACAACGGCGTTGCCGTCCGCTCCGCCGCGCTCAGCGATGACGGTGTGACGGTAACACTCACGACGGCGGCGCTCTCGGAAGGCACCAAATACACGCTCTCCGTAAAGGACATCAAAGACTGCGCCGCCAAGCCCAACACGATCCCACCTGACACGCAGAAGACTTTCATCCACACCGCCCTGCTGGCGCGCTGGAAGCTCGACGAGGGCAAGGGCGAAGTGGCTGCGGACTCGTCGGGCAATGGCAATCACGGCACGCTCGTGGGGCAATCCTCCGGATTGCCCCCAGGTAAGCCCCCCGGCCCTGCGTGGACCAAGAGCGCCCGAGGCATGGCGCTGAGCTTTGACGGCGTGGCGGACCGAGTTGAGACCAACACTCACTTTCCGGATCTAGCGATACCCTTCTCGATAACGCTCTGGGTCAATCCGGCGGCGACCCAGGTTCAGCATGCGGATATCCTGGGCAATCATGGCGAGCCCTTCAGGGGCATAAGCATTCAGCAGGATGGGAACAACGTCAATTTGTACAGCTTCGGCTATGGCGACGGCAAGCAGTGGCAGGGCTGCGGCAAAGCGCTGCTGTCCGCCGGCGTCTGGCAGCATGTCGCCGTCGTCTGCGACGGCACGAGTGCCATCTTCTATGTGGATGGTGTTGAGAAATGCAGAGCCGCGGCCAGTACGCCCTTCAACCCGAATCCCGCGCAGAACTTCACGCTCGGCCTGGGCCACCATACGGCCAGGTACTTCCACGGACTGCTCAGCGATGCGCGCATTTACGCGCGGGCGCTCTCGGGGGCGGAAGTAGCTGCGCTGGCCAAGGAGTGAACCAGGGCAAAACACTTAACCACGAAGGCACAAAGGCACAAAGAGAATAATTGATTAGCTTCTTTGTGTCTTTGTGTCTTTGTGGTCAATCTTCGTTAACGCTTCTTTGCCCATGTGGCCCTACATCCATCGCTCGATTGAGCCGGTGCTGAAGGAGATGGCCGGGCACTTTCCCGCCGTGGCGAGGACCAGCCGCGGATCGCCGTCAAGAGGGTGAACACCCCAAAATAATTGCGGCTCTGGCACGGATATTCAGGACCTCTCAATGGGGAACATACAGGTTTTCTCTTTGAGGTTTGACTCTGCCCGCAATGCTATATACTGCGCGTGAACGGTTACTTTTTGCGGGGAGAGGCTGGCCATGGACAATTACAATTGGGCGGGTCAGGCATCGGGCAAGCGGGCGAAAAACGTCACGGGCAGGAAGCCGCTTGCAGGCGCGCATATTTCCTGGAGGCGCAAGGCACGCTGGGGCGCGGCCTTGGTGTTGCTGACGGCCCTGTCGGCATCCTTCCTGATTCCCTTTGTCAAGGATGCTTCAGACAGGTCTTGTAGCGCAGGCATCTTGCCTGCGCCGGGCAGGCTGGGCAGGCAAGATGCCTGCCCTACCGGCGACAATCTGTTTGAGTTGCTTGAACGGCAGGTCAAGCACGAAGAATACGCCATCCGCAGCGTGGCCGGCGTACTGGAAGCGGACAATCCAATCAACCGGCTGGGGGTTGCATTCAAGCGGGACGGGGTTGAGGTCAGCGACACCAGCCGGAGCGCCGGTGTCAGGATCATGCGGCTTTCCCTGGCGTCCTTGGGACGGGCCGGGGACATGCGCGTGGTTGAGGCGGTGGAGCCTATCGAGCACGGCCAGTGCGTGGAATACAGGAAAGAGCATGTGACGGAATGGTATCGCAATTCCGTCAAGGGCCTGGAGCAAGGTTTCGATATCTCTGCGCGTCCTCCAGGCCAGGGCGAGTTGCGCTTGCTGCTGAAGGTGGCCCACGGGCGCGCCAGCGCGGCGGGGGCAGGCGCCGTGCGCATTGCGGCCGGCACGCGCAGCTTGCGGTTCAGCGGCTTGGCCATCAAAGACGCGACGGGCGCAACGGTTCCCGCTCAGTTGGAGTTGCGCGACCACCACACCATTGCGCTGGTGGTTCAGGATAGCGCCGCATCCTACCCGCTCTACATTGATCCCACGCTGGGGGACGCGAACTGGGTGGCGGGGTTCCATACGCCCGGAGCGTCGGGGGCCGTTAGCGCCATTGTGCGTCAAGGATCGAACATATACGTGGGCGGAAATTTCACCACGGTGGCCAACGCGTCCTGCAGCAATGTCGCCAAGTGGGATGGGACAACGTGGTCTGCTCTGGGCAGCGGGGTGAGTGCCTCCGTCACAGCCCTGGCCGTGGACGGTTCAGGCAACCTGTATGCCGGCGGGAGTTTCACCTCGGCTGGAGGCGTGAGCGCCAACTACATTGCGCGCTGGGACGGCACGAATTGGTACGCCCTCGGGAGCGGCACGAGTACCACCGTGAATGCGCTGGCTGTGGATGCCTCGGGCAACTTGTACGCGGGCGGGCCGTTCACGTCGGCCGGGGGCGCGGCAGCGAACTACATTGCACGCTGGAATGGCTCCAGTTGGTCGGCAGTGGGAAGCGGCATGAACAACACGGTCTATGCCCTGGCTGCCGACGGCTCAGGCAACTTGTATGCCGGCGGTGTCTTCACATTGGCCGGCGGGGTAGCTGCAAACCGCATTGCCAGATGGGATGGCACGTCTTGGTACGCGCTGGGCAGCGGGATGAACAGCGGAGTTGCTGTTTTAGCCCTTGGCGGGTCAGGCAACCTGTATGCCGCGGGCGTGTTCACTACGGCTGGCGGGGTGGGCGCCAGCTACATTGCGCGCTGGGATGGCTCAAATTGGTTTGCACTGGGAAGTGGGATCAACAACAACACAGTCTACGCCCTGAGCCTGGACAGTTCAGCAAACCTATATGCGGGAGGAACTTTTACGGCCGCGGGTGGGGTGAGCGCCAACTACATTGCCCGCTGGGACGGCGCGAACTGGTCCGCACTTGGGAGTGCGACGAGCGGCGCTGTGAAAGCCCTGTGCTTCGATGGTTCAGGGAACCTGTTTGCGGGCGGCGGGTTCGCCACTGCAGGCGCCGTTGTCACCAACAACATTGCGCGCTGGGATGGGGCGAATTGGTCTGCGCCGGGTGGTGGCGCCGGAATGAATAATACCGTGAACGCCTTGGTTTCGGATGGCACAGGGAACCTTTATGCGGGCGGGAATTTTATGTATGCCGGCGTGACGCCCAATTGCAATTCCATTGCGCGCTGGAATGGCACGAGTTGGTCCCAGTTGGGGAGCGGGTTGGGCGGTACGGTGTACGCTTTGGCCCTTGACAAATCGTTGAATCTATACGCGGGCGGCACGGGATTCGCCCCTCCCGCCGGCTCAAATGTCGCGCGCTGGAATGGCACGAGTTGGTCTGCCGTGGGGACTACGTTTGGCGGTCTTGCGGTGTATGCCTTGGCCTTCGACGGGTCAGGGAACAACCTCTATGCGGCTGGCCAATTCTCGTCTGCCGGCGGTGTCTCCGCGAAAAACATTGCGCGGTGGAATGGCACGAATTGGTCTGCCCTGGGAAGCGGCACGAGTAACACCGTGAAAGCGCTGGCTGTGGATACCTCAGGCAACTTGTATGCTGGCGGGCCGTTCACGTCGGCCGGGGGCGTGTCCGCCAACTACATTGCGCGCTGGGATGGCGTGGGCTGGGCTCCCCTGGGAAACGGCACGGCCGGCAATGTGAATGCTTTGGCCTTCGACACCTCTGGGAATCTGTATGCAGGTGGGACCTTCTCGTCTGCTGGAGGGGTGTCCGCGAACAACATTGCGCGCTGGGATGGCGTGGGCTGGTCTCCCCTGGGAAACGGAACGGACAGCACTGTGAATGCCCTCGCCCTCGACGGTTCAGGAAGCCTGTACGCGGGTGGAGGATTCTCCTCTGCTGGCGGAGTGCCCGCCGTCGGCATCGCGTGCTGGGGTGGCTCGGCATGGTCTGCGCTGGGAAGTGGAGTTTCTGCCGCGGGCACTGTTAGCGCGTTGCAGATTAGCGGCTCAGGCCCTCTTTATGCCGGCGGGAGCTTCACGTTGGCGGGCGACAAAGTGTCCAGTAATATCGCGGCGTGGTCACTGGCCCCGGTAATCACCAGCCCTTTGACCGCGAACGCCACCGTTGGGCAGTCCTTTAGCTACCAAATTACCGCCAGCGGTAATCCCACAAGCTACAATGCGACGGGCCTGCCTGCTTGGGCCTCCGTAAACACGAGCACAGGCGCGATCACGGGCATGCCGCCGGCGACAGGGAGCACCAATGTGACCATCAGCGCCACGAACGCG
>JBEKKG010000234.1:0-9282 GCA_050010835.1 Planctomycetota bacterium | reverse complement strand
AGCACCGAGTTGCTGCGCCGCAATGTAGAGAGTTGCATCTACGCCTGGCGGCGATCCACTGGTCGCCTGCCTCCCTCACGCCGCTTCCCTGCCGACCAAAAACGGTTACAGTAGAGATATTGATGGCCTTGCCCGCCGCATGACTGAAGCTGACAGCAGGGCCACTATCAGCCAGCGCCGGCAATTGGTGCGCAGGTATCCCGCGAACAAAACTGGACTGGAAGCTTGGCGCTCAGAACTTTCCACCGTCAAAACCGCATGCCTACGCCGGCTCAACCTTCCGGCCCAAGCCAAACAGGTTAGTGAGGCGCGACAAGCTATCGGCTACAGGCTGACCGATGCCCTGGAACGTATGACCAGAATCATGCCCATGCTGCCGCCCAAGTTCCGGAAGGAAGCGGCCACGTTGTTGAAGAAGTTGGACTCACTACGCGCCGAGATTGAGGCCGTCCACTTATCAGCGGCCAGGAAGCTGCGGAATAGGAAGTAGGCGTTGGCCACCTCCACCCTTCACAGTTGCCATTCCAGCCGATAGCAAAAAGGAAAGCACAGGGTCGCCCCCAAGAAGGAGGCGACCCGGTGTACAACTTCTACCTGGTGCTCTGTGCCTTCCGCCTCAATTCCCGCAGCGCGGCCTCAGCCAAAACCCCGGCTGCGGCAGCGGCAACGTGTCCGCGAGCTGCTGTAGGATTTCCAGGTCACTCAGGCGCCCGTTGTCGTTGTTGGCTACCACTTGCGGCGCGGGCTTGGTCTTGGTGGCCTTGTCTTCCTCAATCATTTTGTCGTATTCGTCTGCCATGATTAGATTCCCTCGTGTGCAGCAATCAGCTTGAAGCTGTTGGGTTGCGGGTTGCGCGTCCATAACCAGCGGCACTGCCTGCCAAGCGCTGTTGGATCGCAACGCAAGTTATTTTTCCTGGCGATTAGCTTGGCGAGCATAGCACCTTCGCTTCCGGCGTGGTCGTCATTCGGCATTAGGTGTGTGCAGTGGACGCCAAGGCCAGATTTCGAGAGGCGGATTTCACAACGGCCTTGCAGCCAGTCCCGCAATTTGCGAGCGGCGGTAATGGCGGTCTCTGTGTCTGGGTACTTGTCCTTTTCAGCGCCGTGGCCCACGTCCAGGTCCCAAAAAAGCCACGCGAGGCGCTCCTTGCAGTCTATCCCTCGGCACCCAAGGGAAAGAACGTCCTGGGGGCAGGGGGCGAAAAGATTTTTGGTTGACCATACGTTGTGGAGTTTGCCGTCACGTAGTAGACGGCAGTTTGGGGAACCCTCTGGAACCTGTACGATAACCTCCCCAAGTCTGGCCCACATTGCAGCCCAAGGGTTCTTCTCACAAACGCGAGAGAGCGCCGCTTCTATGTTCATCTGCCGCTCTCCTTCTCCGCGCGGCGCGGCGGTGGCGGATTGAAAATTCGGTCAAGCCGCTCGTACTGGTCGCGGGTCACGAACCGCACTCCGCGAATTTTTTCCGCGACCATGCCCAGCTCGCCCAGGACCATCACAATCCTGTGCTCGGTGACGTGCAACGCCTCGGCGCTGAGGGACAGACTGAGGGGGAATGACAAATATGCGGCGGTCATAGCTCACCCTCCTGTCTGCTGTCGGCTTGGCCGGCGGCGGGGACGGCAGGCCAGCCTGCCGGCGGGTGCGGCAGACGTGGTTGTCGAGCCTCCCGCCGTTGACGCGGAAACTGCGGCGACCGCGCGGCCTGGGCGTGCTTCTGTTTCAGGAACGCGTCAAGTCCTCGGGTATCAAATCGGACCGTGCCGTCTGGAAGTATGCAGGCGGGAAGCCTGCCTTCACGGGCCAGCCGTGCCGCTCTTCCCCGTGGCAGTTTCAAGAGTTCATCAACTTGGTAGGGCGTCAGGTACTCACCCATGATCCACGCCTCCTTCATTAGATAGTACGGCGTGGATTAGACGAAATAGGACGACAGATAAGCCGATATTAGACGAAATTGGACATTTTCTTAACGCGGTAGGAAAGGAGCGTGTGTTTTCCTTGGCATTCCAGGAAACCACACTCTCGCATCGTACGCAGCCACAGCTTTGTAGTCGTGGCGGCGGGATTATGGCTGATCTGAAGTTGGCCGATTTCAAACCACGCACCATTCAAATTTGCTACGGCGTCCAAGTGGTTCTGATGTGTTGCTGTGCCAATACGTTTCGGGCAAGGCGGTCCGGCATCGGGCAATTCCTTCCCTTTGCCAGCCGGTGCCTCCGGCTTGCCGTCCTTAGCGCCAGCCGTCTCTGGTGAGGTGGCAGCGGCCACGATGTCATCGGGCGATTGGCCCATGAGCCAGAGCCAGCCTTGGTGATCCATCGCAACAACACACTTGGCGATTTCTTCGGGTTGCAGCCGGCCCTTGACCGTACCCCAATAGTCGGATTCCATAAGCCTTTCGTAAATGCCGATAAGGATAAAGCCTCCGGCCCAGCAGACGTTCAACCACTCTACATTCTGCAGGTCGGCGGGCAGGCTTTGGAGAGGCAAGGTATAACCCCATGTGTGGGCCTTCAGGGTAGGCCCGATTTCCTCAAGCGTCTTGTCTTTGAGGCTGTCCACAAAAAACTTGTTGCTCTTGTCTTGTTCCGCGTATCCCCGCCGTATTTCGCTCAACGGACAGCGCTACGACGGCGCGGCGCTGCTGCTGCGTTGAACCTGGGAAGTCCGCGTCGTCCGCGTCAACTTCCGCCTCACGCCGGGCGGCGAGGCGCTGCTCCTGCTGGCGCTGCTCGCGTTCGCGGTCGAGGGCGTGCAACTGGCCAATTTGCACGGCGAGACGGGCCGCGGCCTTCAGGTCGCCGGATTGCACAAGCTCGGCGTGGCTCGATGTCAAACGAAACAACAACAACGCCTGGTTCTCTGCGCTGCGCTGTTCCCGGCGCCAGCGGATAAGCTCGGCCCGGACCCGCTTGAGCAGGCCGTCAAATTCGTCCTGGCCGATTCCCCACGGGCGGCCTGCTGGGTCGGCGATTTGGTTCCCGCCCTTGTCCGTTGGCGTTGTGTTACACCAGCGGAAAAGGTCGAATTCCCGCATTCCGCTAGACCACAAGCTCAAGAGATATTCGATTTTGGCGCGGGCGTCCGGCGCCGCAAGTGGCACAACATTCGGTGCTGACATGGTCAAACCTCCTCAAGGCGCGGGCGTGCTAACCGTTCTTGGCCCAGTCCTCACCAGACTGTCCACCGGCGCCGCGGCCTGTGTACCTCTTGGCCGATTCCTTCTGCGCTGCGGTTAGCTGCCGTTTGCGGCCTCCGCCTCGGGTCTGGCTGGCGGTGGTAGTGGCGCGGGGCGTCACTCCAAGAAAGGAAAGTAATTCGCGTTGGGATGGCATGGTAGGGTCCTCCTGTTAGGGCTGCGATTGGCGCGCCAGCCGGACAGTCCAGCGGCACGATCCGGCAAGGTATGGTGGCCTGTCCACCATACCAAAAACAATTCTCACCGCGCGGTCAAGCCTTGGGCGGCTTGCTCTCGGTGCCCTGGCCACCGATAACGCCGATTGGCCGGCCCTTCCCGCCTTGGGCTGCCCTGGACGCCTCGCGCTCGGTGATGTTGCTCTGCGTGCGCTTGGCGTTGTCCTGCTTCAATCGGTCCGCCATTGTCTTGCTCGTCTGCGTCGGCGTCGTGATGCGAAAACTACCTAAAGCCTCGGGTCTGTCGGTCTTGCCTTTCATCGGTCACTTCTCCTTTGCTGTGGACCTAGCGTGCTCCGCCAGAATCCATTGTTTGTGAAACTCGAAAAGCGCCCGGTCATTCGTGACCGTGCACGTCTCGACGGAAGAACACGAACGGAGATTGGCTGAACTTTCCGAAACAAAACAGGTCCCGTCTTCCAGCCGCGCAAGAATTAACTTCGCGTGCACGCGACACGTACAGCACCAGCCGCCCGCGCCAGCCGCCGTCTGTTCAAGGCGCTGAAGAACAGCGGCGTAATTCTTATCGGCCCGGAACCAATCGGATAATAAGACGCGGGGGCGCTGCACCTTGCCTTCTTCAATCAGGCGGCACAACTCGGCAGCAGCGTCTGCGCTTATGTTTAAGCTGGTCAGTAACAATTCGGTTGCCTTCATGCCGGCCAAAGAGAGAATCCGCGGCACAATCTGCCAGTAATCCCAGCGGGCCTTCTCGCCAAGCACAAGATGAAACGTCTGGCCCGGTGTCGGCAGTGTGTCCAGCAAGTCCTGGGTTTGCTCAACCGCGGCTGGCCTGAAGATGCGGTTTATCGTGGTCGTGACGCAGTGCAGCGGCGCGGTGTTGCCGTCGTCGCGGTCGGGGTCCTGGTTGAAAAGCTCACATAGCCTTGGCATTTGTCACTTGTCCTTCGCACCGAGTGCTTTTTCACTCCGTTTTTCTGAGTGGTGTTCAGTGTTATCGGCACCCTTAGTGCTCCACCTCGCCTATTTATATGCCGTTTTTATTGGCACACCCTGTTTCACCATTCCGCCTCCTGCAAAGTTGTGGGGCCTGCCCGAAACCACAACAGGCCCCACCGTGCGTTGCCGGGAGTCGCGGCAACTAACCGCGCGGCGCATGGCATTACGGCGCGCGGTGTCTCACATCTCATCGGCTCGACTGGCGCCCCAGCCTGCGGAAGTGCGCGGCCTCGGCAGCCATGTACCCGGCGCGGTCGGTCTGCTGCCACGCGCGCAACTGTGTCTCTGCGTCGTGGTCGCCGGTCTCAGCATCCGCCATGAGTTTTGCAAAGCGTTCGCGGTCGGGTACGATGCCATGCTGCCCGGCGCCCTGCCCCTTGATCCATCCGCGTCGGGACAGTTCGTTTGCGATACGCTGCGCGGCGCTCTCACCCGGCCTGCCCTTGACGGTCAAGCTATCGTTGTCGCCCAGGCTGAAATCGTTGGCGAGTAGGGTAGCAATGTCCCGCGCGCATTCGGGCGCAACTCCGGGAATTGCAGCGGCGGTGCGCTGTACGGCGTCCCTCACGGCGTGCGATTTCCAGGCGGTGGTCGCCGCGGCCCGCTCATTGCTCTGCCGCGCGCGTATAAGGCGCAAAGCCTTCTCATACTCGCCGCTGCGCTCCAAGTTTGCGATTCTGTCCTTGAACTGCGCGTCCGTGTCCACGGCCACTCGTTGCTGATCCGCCTCTTTGGCCGCGGCAATTTGCGCCCGGAGTCCGTCCCGGACCTGCTGCGCCTCGGCCACCTGCTTTTTGTATTCCGCTGTTTCGGCCCGGATTTTCTCCTTTTCCGCCTCCTGTTCGGGTGTCGCCCTTGACAACCCTTGCGGCGCTTCGGCCATCTGCGCGGCCATCTGCTTGGCGGTTGGTTTTTCCATCGTTGTTGTTGCCATCGTCTCATTCCTTTCGTTGGAGTTGTTGTTCCTGGGTTCCTGTGTGCTAGTGAGGCGCCTGTTTGGCCAGTCGCCGGAAGTACTCCGATTCCGCGCGGCGGTATCCGGGCAAATCTCTGGCCATCCATTGCTGCGCTACAGTCGGGTTGTCCATGCAATCCGCAAACTCGACGGGCCGATTTCCCGGCATGAGGCCGGCGGGGGCAACCTGCATGTGTTTACGGCTCTCGATTGCCCGCCTCACGAGTTCGGGAAACGGCGTAGTGCATCCGTATTTTGCCAGGACCCTTCCATGCGCAAAGTCGACTTCGACTTCGTCGGCAAGCAACGTAACGAGATCGCGCGCGGCACAAGGCGCGGCGTTGGGGATTGTGGCCACCACATCCTGGACGGCGCGCGAAATCAAAAGCTCGCGCGTGCGCCCTTGAACGTCGGCCATTTGTTTGTTGTGCTCTGCGGTCAGCGCTGCGCATTCCTCGCGGTACTGCTGTTCCGACATTGCCATTTGTTTTCCTCCTGTTCTGTGCGGCTCGTGGCCGCGTCCAATGTTGCCAGCGCGCGCGCGCCAGCGGCTCTATCTCTTTGGTTGCATCGCCGGCGCCTTGGCTGCGGGCGGCAGTGGCCTCAAGCCCGGCAGCCATGTGCGGCTCAACGTGCCGTCCGGGGTCCTGACCGCCGCAAATTTTTCAGGCCAGCGGATTTCTGGAAATTTCGGGCTTTTGAAGCGGGTCACGCACAACGATGGATTCGCTCTGACAATCTCTCCGAGAAAATCGGCGAAGCTCACGCCGATTAACCACAAAAGAACCAACTCGTCGCGGTGGTCGCACCAGCCGCATAGGTCGCCAATTTTTTCTGGAACCACGCCCAGTTTTTCCGCTTGTTCTCGCACCAAGGCGCGAAAGGCCTGGGCGGTTACGATTTCTCGCTCTACTGCCATTTGGTTCAACCTCCGATTCCTGCCTGTCTGCTGCACCTCAGCCGCCGGCACTCGCCAGCGGCACGAAAAACGCTGTCTGGACCCCTATTTGACGGCCTCCACGCTCTCCGGGGTTGGTTGGCGATAGGGCAGGCCAAAAAACAGGCCCGCGGGCGCGTCAGGCCGTGTCCCTGCTGTGTCCGGGGCCTCACAGGGGTAAAATACGGTCTCGCGGTCGTTACCACGGCCCTGCACTACCAGCGGTGCCTGCCGTCCGCGTGTTTTCTGAAAGCCTGCGGTCGGCTCAAGCCGGGTCCCGGAAGTGGCGGCGCGTTTCAAGGCAATGCGTAAAGCCGATGGCATTTCTGCCTGGGCCTGCACCATCTGCCGGCAGGCTGCCAGCATCGCGGGGTCAAGGCGTCCCTCGGCGCCGGCCTTCTGCGATTCCAGCAAATACCGGCAGCAACGGTCCTCGGGATTGTGCGCCCGCAAGCGCCAGTCAACGTCCAGCGGGCACAAGGGCGCGGAACAAGCCTGGAATTTCGGACAGTCTGACGGCTTCATTGTTTCGATGCCTCCACCGTTGTCACGATGACGGGTTGCAAGGCGCTGCATCTGTCCCTGCGATGTAATCTCGCCGCCACAAGGTTGCTTGGTTCTTTCGCGGCCTGTTCAAATCGGGCGCGTAGCGGTGTGGGCAGGCCGGGGTCTTCGATGACGCTACGGCAGGCGCGATACATCATGGGCGCAAGGCCGCGGGACGCGCCCGCCTTGGTGCTCTCCGCCAGGTAGTGACAAAGTTGCTCGCCGGCGTCATCCGCGCGTCTGCGCCAGTCCGTGAGCGGGCAAAGCCGCGCGTTGCAGCTTTCGTTCTTTGGGCACTCATGCCGCAACATCTGTCTCCCGTGCCCGCGCGCGTTCATGCTCTGGCCCTCCTGCCCTTTGGCTTCAAGCCGATTACGCGGCGCAATACCTCTGCCTGTTCTGCTGTCGGCAGTGACGGGAGAATGAAGCGGCTCGTTCTGCCGTCCACGTCGCGCCAGCACAGCCGGGCGACACCATGTAAGAGACCGTCTGCGCGGGTGGCACCCTTGCGCGTGTCGGTGGTAATCGTGACGGTAAACCCGTCGCCGTCTGGCCTGATTGTGCCATGCAGCCCGCGCACAACGGGATTGCCGGCGCCGTCCTGCTGGATCTCGGTGTCGAGGGCAAGGGCAAGCGGGCGCAAGGCGGCGGTGCTCAAGGCGGTGTGAAGCTCAGCGTTCATGGCTGCCCCTTTCCTGCCAGGGCCTCGGCAGTCGAAATCCACGTCTGTCTGACAGCCGCGGGAATCATCGGCCAAAGCGAAGCCAGGCGCGCAAGGTCGGGCGGAAGTTCTGTTTTACTTTCTGGCGCAAAGCCAGCGGGATTTCGTTGCACGCCGGTTGCACACTTTTCTTGTGAAGCTGTGTTAGGCGTATGTGTTGAAAATGCGCAACTTTGCGCGGGTGCCTGTGGCGTAACCTTTGGCCCCGTGTCACGTTGCGCTTGACTTTGTAGTGGCGGTGTTATGATTCCGCTCTGGCGTGTTGCGTTCGTGTAAGTCGTTATTTGGTCGGGGGCGTGCGTCCCATGCACTCCCGCCAATTGGCAGCAGGAGCTATTGCTCACTGCTTCGCCGGTTCTGCCTCATTCCCCGTCGGCTGCGGCTCCCGGTCCGATTGCGGTTCACCCAGAATGCGGCGGCGGTGTTTCTCGACCAGCGCCTTGAACTCAGGCTCCCCACGGTACACGTCCAGGTCCACGTCCTGCTCGATCCACACCAGTGTGTGTGGTGAGCGGGAAAGCGAGAGCGCGTGCTCGAATTGCGTGTAGAACTTCTCGCGCTGCTTGTCCACCGCGTAGAACCAAGCCAGCATGTCTTCGTAGAATTGGGCGTCGCCGCGCGGACGTGCGATCATCTCGAAGCGCTTGCGGCCTTCTTCGCGCTCTCCGTTCAGCACCATGAAGCCGGCCTCGATCATCTTCAGGTTCCAGCTCTCGGGGTTAATCTTGAGCGCGGTGCGGATGGACTGCAGCGCGGCGCCGAGGCAGCCGTCGTTCTTCTGGAGGATAGCCAGGCTATATAGGCAGTTAGCCCGTTCGGGGCTGCCCTCTTGCAGCATCGTCGCCGCCAATTCCATGTACCGCACGGCGCCGCGGTAGTCCTTCAAGCTGCGGTGGCAAAATGCCAGGCTGTACAACAGGTGGTATTCAGAAGACTTTGGGGTATGCGGGAACGCGGTCAGGAGCATCCTGCGCTCCAGTTCGAAGTCCTTCTCCGCGGCGATTTTCGCCCTTGAGAGCCGTCCGCCGGCAGATTTGAATACCTGTAGCCAGCGAACCGCCTCGTTCGTGTTTCCCTCCATAGCTTCGACGCAGGCGAGATTGTAGGCGCCGCTTCCAGCGTGCATTCGTTCGGATTCGAGGAGCTTCTGCCGCGCCTGTTGCAACAAGTGACCGGCTTCGTCCCCTGTCTTCGTCTTGGCCCGTTCGAGAAGCGCAAAGCCCCAGCCGTTCAACGCGGCCAGCCTCGTTTCCGCATTCTGGGAAAGAGCGGCGTACACTTGTCTCAGCTCCGGAACATGGTTGCCATCGGGCTCTTGGCCAGTTCTCCCCAGCAGTCCGAGCATTGTGATGCCCAGATCCGGAACGTCGGAAGCAAGTCGCAAGGCTCGAGTGATCGCCCCAGTCAAATCGTTCTCCTCTTTCCACAACACCCGGACCTCAGACGCCAGGCGCTGCGAATCATCACCGATTTGCGCCATTAGACTCGTCGCCAACCCCTTGTACTCGCCCGCCAGGTACTCCTCCGGGTAATCGCGCACAAAGACACCCTCCATCAGAGCCATCTGCGGATGATAGGAGAGCCAAACCGGGCGAATACCGATGAGTTTCTCCAGGTCGCCCAGCCGCTGCCGTTTATAGGCGATCTCGCCGGCCGGCACCGGACTGGCTACCAAGATCGTCGGCTTGGGACCGAGGCTGGGGTTGTCCGCACCGGCTAAGCGTACGGTGTCGGCGTCATCCC
>JBEKKG010000233.1:0-9297 GCA_050010835.1 Planctomycetota bacterium | reverse complement strand
TGCGAGAAGAACAAGTCCGATGTCTTCCTCCAGCAGATGTGGGGCAACGTGAAATGGAACACTTTCCCGCAGTGGCGCGACGATCAGGTTCGGCGGGTGCACAGCGGGCCGGTCTCGCTGGAGGATTTCGGCGAGGGCCTGGCCACGCTGGCCGAGCACCTCATCAAGAAGAAGGGCTACACCTGCATCCGCTGGCTGTGCATCACCAACGAGCCCGGCGCCGGCTGGTCGTGGTGGCTGGAGCCGCCGCAGAAACCCATGCCGCTCAAGCCCGGACTGGCCGCCGTCCGGAAAGCACTCGACGCCAAGGGGTTGGACCTGCCGCTTTCGGGGCCGGATATGACCGACGGGGTGCCGGGGTTCGACCCCAAGCAGTTCGATTTTCACGAGCTGCTCGGCGCCTACGATTTCCACTCCTACGGCGAGAACTTCGACTGGCGCAGCAACGGGCGCATGACCGCTTTGGACAGAAACACCGCCGCCTGGGCGGCTTTCGCGCACCAGAACAACAAGGCGTTCTTCATGTCGGAGTTCGGCACGATGGCCAACGGCTGGGGCGGGGACCGCGCCGCCCCGGGCGGCCCCGATTCGGTGCTCAAGGACGCGGAACTGCTGGTGCGCAGGCTGAACGCGGGCGTGGACGGTTTCAACCGCTGGAGTTTCATCAACCGCGGCGATCTGGATGGCCAGTGGCAGTTTATCGAGACCTGGGACCGCAAGGAGAAGAAGCTGCTCAAGGAATACACGCCGCACCCCAACACCTATTTCATGCTCGGCCTGCTGAGCCGCTTTACCGCCAAACATTCCGGCGTCCTGAGCTGCAAAGTTGAGGGCGGCACGAGCGGCAAGTGGCCGCGCCTTTTCGCCGCCGCCCTGCGCAGCCCCAAGGGCCATCTCACCTTGGCCGTGGTCAACGATGCGCCTGGCCCGTGCGCTCTGGTCTTTGATGTCCGCGGGCTGGCCAAGGAATTGAGGGTCTATCGCTACAGCGTGGGCATGGGCGAGCGGAACCGCACGGACGTGAAGATAGAACCGCAAGCGGAATTCCCGCTGCCGCCAACGTCCGCCGCGTTCAAGGACCAGGTGGGGCCGCTGAGCGTGACAGTGTACTCGACGTACAGGCTCGCCCACGCGGATGACGGGGTGATGGGGGAATAGGGTTTTGGGCTTAGCCCGGACTATTCGCCGCCAATGCGCCCTTGGGTTGTACAGATTGTGGGGGATAGGAGCTGGACGATGGCCATACCAATCTTCGACAAGCTGGGCATGTATCTGCGGCGCTCGCCGGTGGCAAAGATCGAGCAGTGCGTCAAGAGGGCTGCGGAGGCGGGTATCACAGTGCCGTTTCCCAATATCGAAGCGCATTACCTCTGTGGCGCGGATTTCGCCGTTGTGCTGGAAGCGTACATCCTCGCCAGAAAGGAAAGCGTTCAGACGTGCCTCGATGAGTTGTGCGCAATAGACCTGAGCAGACACGATCCGCTGGAGGCCGTGCGCCTGGCCATTCCCGCCCACCAGCTTGCCTTCGACAAGTATGCACCGGACAAGGATGAGTACATCGAAGGAGCTTGCCGCAACGGCAAGCTGGTTCGCGCCACCTGCACACTTGATTACACGCTCCCTGTCGGCAGCGTCTTTGGCACGAAGCTGGAACAGGTGCAAGAGGCGCTGGCCGCGCGCTTGTCGGTCTGGATCTGCGGCGCGGTGGACGAGGCGATGCTGGAGCGGCAGAAGGCCAACTGCGAAGAGGACCTTCTGGGCCGCGCGGTGGCTGTCATGCCGACAATCCGCAAGGTGACGGTGGACTACAAGTTTGAAACGTGACGTGGTATGATTCGGAGGCGGCATCGGGAGGCGGCCATGAGCCTTAAGGAACTGGTCAAGAGTAAACGGGAGGAAATCCTTCGTCTCGCGGCCTTGCACGGGGCGTTCAACGTCCGCGTCTTCGGCTCCGCTGCGAGAGGCGAGGACGATGACAAAAGCGACATTGACCTCCTGGTTGAAATGGAGTCCAACCGCAGTCTGATGGACCATGCAGCCCTGCTGGCAGACTTGGAGAGCTTGTTGGGCCACAGTGTTGACGTTGCACCCCAGGACGATCTGCGGCCAAAGATAAAAGACCGCGTTCTGAGAGAAGCAATCCCACTATGAGGGAAAACTGAGCCTGCATAGAGGACATACTCGAAGCCATCGAGCGTATTGAAAAGTACGCCTCGAAAGGTCCCGACGCCTTTCAGAACGATGAGCTGGTCCAGATCTGGATAATCCACCACATACAGATTATCGGCGAAGCTGTCGGCAAACTCTCCGACGATTTCAAAGCTGCTCACCCCGAGGTGCCTTGGGCAACCATCAAGGCCATGCGAAACGCCTTGGTTCATTTCTACTTTGGCGTCAACCTGGGCAAGGTCTGGAAGACCGTCGTGGGCGACATCCCCGTATTGAAGTTACAGATTGCGGCTATCCTCAAGGAACTTGGCCCAGGCAGCCTGCCGTCAGCCGAGCAGGATTCGCCCGTTCCTTGAGACCCTTGCCACTCCGCCACGTGCTGCCCAAAACAGCTCAGACCAGCGCGTGGCTGATGGCGTTCTTGTTGATCAGGATCATGCGCTCATTGCTGAAGAGCAGCAGGAACATGTCGGAGCTGTTCAACAGGTCCGCGGGACGTTGGGCTCCTTGGGGGAGGTGGCCGGTAAAGCAGTAGCCTTGAATCGGCTCCTCCGGCTGTTCGGTGCGGAGGATGACCGCCAGCGAGTAAACACACTCGTTGTCGTGGCGGGTGAAGATGTCCAGCAACTCCACGGACTCAAAGTCTACGCTGCGCACCGTGGCGCGGTGGAGCAAGAAGATCCCTTCCTGGGTCTGAAAGGGCACAAACGCGCGCGCGTCGTCGTTAAGCAGTTCGAGCATCGTTTCCGGGCCGGGGTGGCGGGGTGAGGTGGCGGACACGAAGAACTCGCCGGCTACAGTCTCCCCACCAAACAGGGTAACCTTTGTCGAAACAGGTATCTTTGGCGAAATGACTCGTGCAGCCACGGCGGAACCTCGTCTCCCATTCTGCCCCTGCCTTATAACCTCTGCCCGAGGGAAAGAAAGAAGAAGAAGCGCTACTGGCGCACTTGATCGTTGGCAGTCTGTTCCGTTGCCGGAGATCCTTCCTGCTGCGCCGCTTCCGCGAGGGTCATGACGGCAGGGGCTTCCTCTTTGTCATTCTCTTGCTGAGCGGCTGAAGACCCCGTCGCCTCCGGCGGGCCGGTCGTAGGCGGCAGTTCGCCATCTACTGCAGAAGCGAAAGCCCGCTCCCGCAGAGCGGTGATGAGCAACAGAAAGACGGCGAGAAAGAGGAAGGCCAGCGACAGCAAGCCCAGCGCATGCACTGTGAGCAGGCGGAGGTTAGCTTCGTCAGGCTTGGAGTTGGCAGGCTCTTTGGGCCCGCTGCCATGCGGATGCGAACCCCCCTCCACCCCTTTCAACAACAGCGCCCGCTCCGCTTCCCGCAAGCGCCTGTGCATGTCCCAGGCCAGCAGGAGGGCGCCACAGGCGCCGACAGCGCAGGCCAGCAGCAGGACATGGCGAAGTTTCATAAGGGCAACAAACCAACAGGTCAACAGAACAACAAACCAACAGGTCAACGAGCGCGCCGACCTGTCACACGTCACCCGTCACTTGGCACTTGTCACCACGGGCTTCTCTTCCGGCTTGGATTCCTTGTGCTTCTTCTCCTGAGGCGGCGGGACGCTGCCTGCGACGCGGGGTTTGACTCCCTGTTCCTCCTGTTCAGCCACGCGCGTAGCCTTCCCGACGCGCTCACGCAGGTAGTAGAGCTTGGCGCGCCGCACCTTGCCGCTCTTCTTGACCTCGATCTTCTCGAGTGAGGGACTGTGCAGCGGCCAGACGCGCTCCACGCCTTCGCTGCCGACCAGGCGGCGGACCGTGAAGGACTCGTTGATGCCGCTGCCTTTGCGGCTGATGACGATCCCTGAGAAGATCTGGATGCGTTCTTTTTCCCCTTCGACGATCTTAACGTGCACGTCCACCGTGTCGCCGATTTTGAACGCTTTCAAGCGCTCGTTCTTCATCGTGCTCTTCTCAACCAGTTCCGCGATGCTGTTGTTAGCCATGACCACGTTCCTTTCAGAAACATAGAACCCCCCGCCCTACCCTCGCGAGGGAAAAGCGGCGCCAAGACGCCGCACTCCAAAGCACAGGCTGGACAGCCTGTGCCACCTCACGGCTCTTGGCCGAGCAACTCCGGCCTGTGCCGTTGCGTCCGCAGCCGGGCTTGTTCCCTGCGCCAAGCCGCGATCCTGGCATGGTCGCCGGAGACCAGCACTTCCGGCACGGCCAGCCCTTCAAAAACCGCCGGGCGCGTGTACTGCGGGTACTCCAAGAGCCCCTCGTTGCCCGGCGAGAAGGACTCGCTGACCGCAGACTCATCGTCCCCCAACACACCGGGCAGCAGCCGCACGACGGCGTCCAGAACCACCATAGCCGGCAACTCGCCGCCGGTCAGCACATAGTCCCCGATCGAGACCAACTCCGGCTGCAGGCACTCGACAATCCGTTCGTCGTAGCCCTCGTAGTGTCCAGCCACGAGAACCAGCCGCGACGAGCGCGCCAGTTCCCGCGCGAAGGCCTGGTCGAACACGCGGCCGCGCGGACACATCAGGAGCAGCCGGCCGGGGTCGCCCGGTTCCAGCGCCCGCAGCGCGCGCACGGCCTTCACCAAGGGCGCCACCAGCATCACCATTCCAGGCCCGCCGCCGTAGGGCCGGTCGTCCACGCTCCTATGGCGGTTGGACGTGAAGTCCCGCAGGTTGGTGACCACCACGCGCAGTTTGCCCTTTTCCTGCGCGATCCGCAGAATGGACTCCCCGAGCACACCCGCGAACATGGCCGGGAAAATAGTGAGGACGTCCACCCGCATGCCTTAGTCCTGAGTACTGTTACCCGGCCGTGGGCGCGGGCTGAGGCGCCGGCGGCTGGGCGGCAGCCTTAGCCTTGTCCGGCTTGACGGCCACGTCCACGCCCTGTTTGCGGAGCAGCAGGGCCACCGGAACTGAAAGCTGCGCGCCCTTCGTCAACCAATGCTTCACGCGCTCGGCGTTGACCGTGCAGCGCTTGGCGGCGTCTTTCTGGACGGGATCGTACTGGCCGAGCTTCTCCAGGTACTCGCCGTCACGCTTGACGCGCGCATCGGTCACCACAATGCGAAAACACGAACGGTTGCGCCGTCCCAACCTTTGAAAACGAATTCTGACCACGCTCTCTGCTCCTCTCCTTGCTCAGGCATCAGGCATCAGGCACTGCCTGCGCGCCTAAAGCTTCAACCCCAATGCCCAATGCCTAACGCCTGTTCCTCTTGCGGTTCATCTTCTCCAATTTGCGGCGCCGCTTTATGGCTTTCCTTTCCTCGGCACTCAAGACACGCCCTTCTCCCGGCCGCGAGCCCGGGACCATTTTGTCCACGAGTTTGGCCGCCCGCGAGAAACTGGAGAGTTGCCGCGTCACCCGCTCGAATTCCTTCAGCAAGTGCGAGACGGCGTTGGCGTTGGTGCCCGAGCCGGCGGCGATGCGCTTTTTGCGGCTGGCGCCGATGAGCTGCGGATTGCGCCGCTCTTCCGGCGTCATCGAGCAGATAATCGCCTCCACTCCGGCAAACTGCTCGTCTGAGGTGTCCAGTTCTTTTAGCTGCGCGAACCCCGGGATCATGCCCAGCAAGTCCTTGAAGGACCCCATCTTTTTTACGGCGCGCAACTGGGTCAGGAAATCGTCCAGGGTGAGACTGTCCTTGACCATCTTTTCCTGGAACGCCGCGGCCTGATCCTTGTCCAGAACGGCTTGCGCCTTCTCGACCAGGCTGACGATGTCGCCCATGCCCAGGATGCGCGTGGCCATGCGCTCCGGGTGGAATTCCTCCAGCCGGTCCAGTTTCTCGCCCACGCCCACGAACTTGATGGGCTTGCCTGTAACGTGTTTGACTGAAAGCGCGGCGCCACCGCGGGAGTCACCGTCCAGTTTGGTCAGGATGACGCCGGTGATGGGCAGCCGTTCGTTGAACACCTTGGCGGAATTGACCGCGTCCTGGCCGATCAGGCTGTCCACCACCAGGAAGACTTCGTCCGGGCTGGTGCGCTCCCGCATCTGCGCCAGCTCGTTCATCAGGGGCTCGTCTATTTGCAGGCGTCCGGCGGTGTCTATAATTATGGTATCGCGGCCGTTCTGCTTGGCGTGTTCGAGCGCCTTGGCGCAGAGGTCCGGGGGCGTGATGTTGGTCTCGTTAAAGACAGGGACATCGAGTTGCTCACCGAGGACCTTGAGTTGCTCGATGGCCGCGGGGCGCTGCAGGTCCGCCGCCACCAGCAAAGGGCGCCGGCCTTTGCTCTTCACGTAACTTGCCATCTTGGCGCAGGTGGTGGTCTTGCCGCAGCCTTGGAGACCGGCCATCAGGATGACCGTGGCGCCTTCAGCGCGAAAGTTGATGCGCGAGTCCACAGGGCCCATGAGAGCGATCAGCTCATCGTGGACGACCTTGACGAGTTGCTGGGAAGGCTCCACCGCCGACAACACGTCGGTGCCAACGGCCTTGGTTGTCACCTTGTCAATGAATTCTTTGACGACCGGGAGTGCCACGTCAGCTTCCAATAGCGACATGCGGACAGTGCGCAAGCCTTCGCGCACGTCGGCTTCAGTCAGCTTCCTGCCTTTGCCCCGGATCTTGGTGAAGAAGGAACCCAGGGAGCTGGTTAAGCTTTCAAACATGCCGCCACTCATTCAACACAGAGGACACAGAGTACACAGAGGAAGAACCGCTGGAAACAACAGTAGATTCTTTCATTCTAATTCCCTCTGCGTTCCTCTGCGTCCTCTGTGTTTAGAAATCTGCCCACGCAAAACACAAAACCACCCACACGGCGCTCTCGCGTCATTCAAGCGAACATGCAGATGCTGGAGCTCACTCGTTACCAGAGCACCACGACAACCCACATATAGCATAGAGCGGCGGAGCCGCAACCAAAGAACTGAAGAGGCTTGAGGCCTGAGGCTTGAGGTGTCCGCGTCACGCACGTGTACGGCCTATGGGAGGCATGGGATGAATGGGAATGATGGAACGGCTCCCTTGCGGTCGCGGCTCGGGCTGAACGGTTAGGAAGGTTCTTCTGACTCCTTCATGTTCCCCATTCAGGCTGCCGTCCGATCCCTGGTCTCCCTCAGTGCACTCTGCTCATAAGTCACCAGATGAACCTACAGTGCATCCCGGTCCAGAAGAAGAGAAGGCTCTGAATCACAGCTCTCAATAGCTGCAAACTCTGAATAATCCCAGACTTGTGACAATGAGTTGGCGAACTAGCCAGGTTGGCACAGCGTGTGCCAAGAGACCCGGGACACAGGGACAGTGAGCCTGGTGAGCAGGGAGCGCGGATAAGATGGGTTTAACTGTTTTTTAACGGAGCGCGTAGTTCCTTTAACAGCAACCCAACGCGGGAGGATGTATAGTTCCTTATGCTTAAGGCCATGAAATCGAGTCGCCGAAGCGGCTCGGAGCAACTCATCTGGGGAATCCCAGGGATAGTTTGCGGGCTTGGATTGCAGTCCACATTGGCGTGGTTGAGATGGGAGGACAACATGAAGAGGATTCTGGTGGTGTTCGTAGCGCTCCTTTGCAGCGGCATTGGGGCAGCGGAAGGCGACATGGCTGATGTGCTGGCACGCCTGAAAGCATTGGAGGAGAAGAACAAGGATTTGGAGATGAAGCTGAAACAAGCGGAGGCCCGGCCCGGCGTGACCGCGGCGATTGACAAGGCCATAGCCGCTTCGGAACAGAAGCTGGGCAAGGTAATCACCTCCCCGGACCCCAAGGACCGGCCCTTGACTGTGGGCGGCTATTTGGATGTCTCCTACGAGTTCAACTTCAATCATCCCGATAACCAGCGCAACAATCTGCGAACCTTTGACACTGACGCGAACAGCTTCAACGTCCACTACGCGGAGCTCAACTTCAGCCGCTTGCCCACCGAAGCCGGCCAGGCCGGTTTCCGCTTTGACATGGCTATGGGCACGGACCAGCGCTACTTCGCGGCTCAGGATGCCACGGCCCTTCCGAGTATGCGCAGCACACAATTCAAGGACATTGAGCTCGAACAAGCCTACATAGAATACATTGCGGGCGTGGGCAACGGCATCACCCTGGACTTCGGCAAGATGGTCACCATGCACGGCGCCGAGGTGATCAGGGCTTACGATGACATCAACTCTTCGCGTTCCTTCCTCTTCGGCTTAGCGATCCCGTTCACTCATACCGGCGTGCGCGCCTCCTATGACGTTTTCAAGGGAGACGAAAAGAATAACAGCAGCGGCAAGTGGACGATCCAAGGGAACGTGATGAACGGCTGGGACAATATCCAGGATCAGAACAGCGCCAAGACTTTCTGCCTGACCAGCATCTGGCAGGCCAACAAATGGATCAACTGGCAAGTTAACGCCATGTACGGCGATGAAACCTTTTCGGACGAGCGCGCCCGCTTCGCCGCCGCCACCGGGCCGGACACCCTGACCTCCGCAGCCGGGCCCTTCGCGGGAGTTTACAACGATCCCACCACGCCGGGCATAGATTCAACCGTCACCGGCATCAACTGGGGCAACAACGGCTCGGGCGGGCGGACGCTGGTGGACACGGTCTTAACGCTGACCCCCTGGGAGAAGTGGACTTTTGTCCTCAACGGCGACTACGCTTACGAGAGCGACGTGACAAATTACAGCGCCTTGCCGGTCCTGCCCAAGAGCCGCAGGTGGTATGGCGCCGCCGGATACGCCAAGTATCAGTTCGCGAAGAAGTGGTATGTCGCCAACCGCTCGGAAGTCTTCAACGACCCGCAGGGCGTGCGCACGGGCCGCCCGCAAACGTTGTTGGAAACCACGCTGACGTTCGATTGGGCCATTTCCGACCCCTTCCACATGCGCTTTGAGTACCGCCACGACAAGTCCAACGTGGACGCATTCAGCGACGACAAGGGCTTCGGACTTGATCCCACCCACCCCTTCAACTCAGACCACCAGGATACGATCATGTTGCAGTGGCTGTACAAGTTTTAGGGGCGAGGGGTTAGGGGCGAGGGGCGAGGGGCGAGAGCCCTAACGCCTTCGTTACGGCCTGCTCAACGGTCATTTCTTCTTGCCGCCGGGCGGCGAGGTCTTTCAGCATCAGCGTGCCTTTGGCCAGTTCATTGCTGCCGATGATTGCGGCGAAAGGGATGCCTTTCTTGCCGGCCAGGGAAAGCTGCCGGTCCACTTTCGGCT
>JBEKKG010000232.1:0-9317 GCA_050010835.1 Planctomycetota bacterium | reverse complement strand
ACTGCCGCGAGCACTTCAATCAAGGTAAAGCCGCTGTACCGCGGGCGTCCCGCCCGCAAGTCTAGCGGCGCGGCCACATGGCCTTCTCCAGGCGGGCGGGACGCCCGCGGTACGAGAGTCTTCATCTGCTGCCCCGTTGAAGCACTGTAAGCGGTTCCGTCTCCGACCGGCACCCGATCTCGAACACCTGCCTCTCCCGGTCCACAAGTTGCAGGCCCGCCGCCTCGATCCGCCCGTCAGGGAAGAACTCAATGTAGTCGTGCGCGGTGTATGCCGACGGCAGCCAGGTCGCCGAGACATGCTCAGGCAGAGAGAACCGCCGCCCGAACTCAGTGCCCAACCCCTGAAAGTCCGCCCCCTTCTGCACCGTCAGCCAGTACGTCTGCGCCGCGGGATCCACGTTCAGGCGGTAGTTGGAGCCGGTGCTGACGGCCTGCGTGCGCGCGTATTGCGCCAACGCAATCACCTGGGCCGCGGCGTCGGCGCTCTTGCGCCCCAGCATGAACCCGCGCAGGGACGGAGCGGCCAAGCCCATCACCAGACTCACCAGCAACATCACCAGCACGAGTTCCAGTAACGTGAACCCCGCCGTGCCGCCGGCGTCTCGCCGGCCTTTCCACGCATGCACCGAACGGAGGCCGGCGGGACGCCGGCGGTACACCCGCTTAGCGTGTCGTCCAGTTGTCAATGTCATCGCCCCCGCCTTCCTGTCCGTCCGGCCCGAAGGAGTATAAGTCATAGCTGTTGGAATTATGCTGGCCCGGATTCCGGTAAATGTAGGGATTGCCCCACGGGTCATTGAGCACCAGGCGCTTCAGGTACGGCCCATTCCACTCCTTCACGTTGCCCGGCCGCTCCATCAGTGCCCGCAGCCCCTCGTCGCTGGTGGGATACCGCCCTGTGTCAACCTCGAAGGTGTCCAAGGCCGTTTCCAGGTTGGCAATGTCGGTCTTGGTTGCGGCCACTCGCGCTTGCTCCGAGCGTTTTGTGAACTTCGGCACCACCACCGCGGCCAACACGGCCAGAATCACCAGCACCAGCAGCAATTCGACCAGTGTAAAGCCTGGCGCGCGCCCGGAATTTTCACGTTTTCTCTTTTCGTCCATGTTCTCCGTCTCCTTATCCGCTCTCTGTGTTCTCTGTGCCCTCTGTGGCAAAAGAATTAGTGGATAAGCTCCTGAAGCTCAAACAAAGGCAGGATCATGCCCACAACGATCACGCCGATTATGGCTGCCATCATGAACAGCAACAGCGGCTCCGCCAGCGCAACCAACATGCGCAGCCGGCGGTCCAGATCGCTCTCAAACGCAACGGAAATGCGCTGCAATTCCTTGTCCAAGCGTCCTGTTTCCTCGGCCACCGCGACCATCTCCACGACGGATGCCGGGAAAAGCTGGCTGCTCCGCGCCAGGCTCTTCGACAGGCTCGCGCCGTCCTGGACTTCCGCGACCGCGACGGCGACCGTATCGGCCAGGATCTGGTTGCCGATAGCCTCCTTGCTCACCCGCAGCGCGCTGACCAGCCCCACGCCGGCGCCCAGCAGTGTGCCCAACATCCGAAAGAAGCGGATCAAGGCGAAACGCGCCACCACCATGCCCAGTACGGGCGAGCGGAGGATGACGCGCTCCAGGGCGCGGCGCCCCGAGTCGGAAGCGAGCGCGCGCCTGAGCAGCACGTACAGCAGGACTGCGGCGCCCAGCACCATCACCCCATGCTTCGTCACCGCCTCGCTGACGGCCACGATGGCGCGCGTCAGCGCCGGCAGATTGCCGCCGAAGTCATGAAAGATGGCCGAGAACCTGGGGATGAAGTAGGTCATCAGAAAGGCCACGACCAGAGTGGCCAGCGTGGCCAGCACCGCGGGGTACACCAGCGCCGCCTTGACTTTGCCCTTCAGATCCTGCTCGCGCGCCTGGAACTCGGAGATCTGGGTCAGCACCAGGTCCAGGAAGCCGCCGGTCTCGCCGGCGCGGACCATGGCCACGTACACCTTGGGGAACGTCTTCGGCCATTGTGCCAGCGCATCCGCCAGCGAACCTCCGGACACCACGCTGTCATGCACAGCCGTCCATTGGCTTTTGGCCGCGTGCTGGCTGGTCTCGCGGATGATGATGTTCAGGGCGCGGCTGAGCGGCACGCCGGCGCCGAGCAGGTTGGCCATTTCACGGGTGAAGGCGTCCACTTGCGCCTGGGGCACGCGGCCCGTGGGCGCGCGTTTCTGGACAGGGGCAGGCGCGCTCGGGGAGTGTTCCTGGACCAGCACGGGCATAAAGCCCCGCTGCATCACCTGCTCTACGGCAGCGGCGCGGCTGTCCGCCGTGAGCGTCCCGGCGCTCTCCACGCCTTTAGCATCCAAGGCCTTGTAGGCGAACTCCGCCATCCCTGCCACTCCTCTAGTGCCCGTTCATGGGCTCGTCCTTGGTGGCCCGCAGCACTTCCTCAACGGTCGTGCGGCCTGTGAGCACCAATCTCCAGCCGTCGCTCCGCAAACTGCCCATCCCTTCCTTCGCGGCGATCTTCCGGATCTCGCCGGCCGAGGTGCGGTCCAGGATGGCCGAGCGGATGCGCTCGGTGACCATCATCAACTCGGTGATGCAAGTCCGCCCGTGGTAGCCCGTGCCCTGGCACTCTCTGCAGCCTCTGCCGCGCCAGGTCACCTTGGGGATCTCGCGCCCCGGCTCCAGCCTGAGCGTGTCATGGGCTGGGATCTCGTATTCCTCGCGGCATTTCGCGCAGATGATGCGCACCAGGCGCTGGGCCAGCACACCCTCCAGCGACGAGGCGACCAGATAAGGTTCCACGCCCATGTCCACCAGCCGGGTCAGCGCGCCCGGCGCGTCATTGGTGTGGAGCGTGGAGAAAACCAAGTGCCCGGTCAGCGAGGCCTGCACGGCGATCTCCGCCGTCTCGCGGTCGCGAATCTCACCCACCAGCACCACGTCGGGGTCATGGCGCAGGATGGAACGCAGGCCCAGCGCAAAAGTCATCCCCGATTTGGTATTGACCTGAATCTGATTGATGCCGCGCAAGTAGTATTCAACCGGGTCTTCGATGGTGATGATCTTGCGCACGGCGTCGTTGATTTTGGACAGCGCGGCGTACAAGGTGGTCGTCTTGCCGCTGCCTGTCGGGCCGGTGACCAGGAAGATGCCGTGCGGGAGTTCCAGGATCCACTCGATCTGCTTGCGGTCTTCCGCCGACATCCCCAGTTGTTCCAGGCCCAGCAAGGCGCTGCTGCGGTTCAGCAGGCGCAAGACCACGCCTTCGCCGTGCAGCATGGGGATCACGGAGACGCGCACGTCCAGCTCGTTGGCGCCAATCTTGAGTTTGATGCGCCCGTCCTGAGGCAGGCGCTTCTCGGCAATGTTCAGTTGCGCCAGGATTTTCAGCCGGGAGATGATCGCCGCCTGGAACTGTTTGATCTGCGGCGGCACGTTGACTTCCTGCAACTCGCCGTCTACCCGGTAGCGCAGCCGCAGCTCGCGTTCGAACGGCTCGAAATGCACGTCCGTCGCGCGCAGTTGGATCGCTTCGGCCAGCACCTGATTGACGAACGTGATTATCGAGGCCTCGCCCGAGGCGCTCGACAGGTCCACGTCGTCCTGGTCGTCCGAGACCACCGACACGCCGGGAGCCTCGGCCTCGTTGGCCATAGTCTCGATTGTGTCGGCCCCCACGCCCAGATACTTGCGGGTGCAGCGTTCTATCTCGGAAGCCGGCGCCAGCGCCAGGCGGCAATCCAGGCCGGTGGCCATTTGCAGCTCGTCCATGCCCGTCGTATCGAAAAGGCGGGAGGAGGCGACGAGCACGGCCTCGTTGTCAAAACGGATGGGCAAGAGCCGGTGTTTGAGCAGCACGCGCACGGGGAATTTTTGCAGGAAGTCCTTATCGAGGCTAATATCGGCCAAATCCAGAAAAGGCACGCCGAATCTCCCGGCCAGGAACGTCAACGCCCGCTCCTCGCTCAAAACGCCGGATGAAACCAGCGCTTCGTCCAACGGCTTGCCCTCGGACAGCAGCGGCAACACGCGCTCGGCGCCGCTGGCGTCCAGCAACCCGCTGGCTTTCATCTCTGAGAGAATGGATTTCACGCCCAGCCCCCACTGTGTACCATCCGAGCCGCGACCGTAAGGGAGTCCCGAGGCCTCGGGACTTGCTCACGCGCGCGGCTCGGATGCACTGGTAGGACAGGCTTTCCAGCCTGTCCGGACAGCCTGGAAAGGCTGTCCTACCCCTCGCCCCTAGCCCCTAGTCCAGTACGCCTCTGAGGATCAGCACCGCCTCCTGCCGCGGCGTCAACAGTTCGCGCAACTCATCCTGCACCTTCTTCAGGTCGGCCTTGGACTTGTCGCGGAGGTCGCGGAGTTCCTTCACCTTGTCTTTGATGGCTTTGAGGTCGGAATCCTTGTTATCGAGCAGCTTCCGCAGCTCATCCGTCTTCGTTTCAAGGTCGCTCTTGGGCGGCTGGTTGGCGTCGTCCGGGTTTTGCCTGCGCCGGAAACCGAACGCGCCGAATCCGCGGCTCTGCCGGGCCTGCGTCTGCACGGCCTCAATCTTGGGCTGCAGCACCTTCCACTCGTCGTCCGTGACGCCGAGATCCTTCTTCATCGCGTCGAGGTACTGCTGCCGCATCGCGGCAAAGTCGGGACGTCCGCCCCCACCCCCGCCTCCTCCGCCACCACCCCCGCCGGCGGGATTGTCCTCCGCCATCGCAGCAACCACACTGAACAGACAGATCACGGCTGCTGTCCCCAACATGTAACCAATCTTGCGCATGACACTGGCTCCTTCTCTAAGACTCTGTTCCCCCCGAGCCACGCAACGCACGTGGCACCCGTAGGACAGGCGTCCCGCCTGTCCGGACAGGCTGGAAGCCTGTCCTACACCGGCCCGGCTGAACCCGTGGCCCCCTTCACTTTGGCGGTGGTGTTCCCTCCGCCTTGGCCGGCTCGGACTCAGCAGCAGGGCTGCTTTTTCCGGGCGCCTGGCTCTCTGCCTGGCCCCTCACGGAGTCCGTCCTGGTTCTGCCCCAGCCCTCGAACCGCTTCTTGCGGAGTTCGTCGTACAACACCCGCTGGTTCTCGGTCAGCAAGGCCTTCGTCCGCTCGTAAGCTTCGTCCCTTGCTTTCCTGCCTGCTTGCGCGATCTCGTCCGCCTTCTTATGGTACGCGCTCATTATCTCCTCGAAGCGCGGCTTCTGCTCGCCGGTGAGCAGCGCCCGCAAGGCCTCATCCCGTTCTTTCTGGGCGGCTTCGCGCCTGTCGCGCTGTGCTTGCCAGTCGCCTACCTTCATGCTCTCGGTCCAGATGGCCTTGATCTTTTCCCGTTGCTCGGGAGACAGGTTCAGCTCCGATAACCAGCCATCCTGCGCTGGCTTTGCGCGCCGCTGCCACAGTACACCGGCGCAAACACCGGCGCCAAATGCGGCCATGAAGCACAAGAAAACAACCAGGCGGACTTTGCTCATGGCTGCCCTCGCAAAACTGCCTGTGCGATGGGATCCTCCGGTTCAGGCGCGGGTGGGGCCTCGGCTTGCTGAGTCAGCGCCATCCGCTCCCAACCCGCCACCGTGGCGGAGTCGGGCTGGGCGCTGCTCTTAAGGAGGCAAAAACCACAGACCGCCATCACCAATCCGGCGGCAGCCATAAGCGCCTCGGCAAAGCGCACCAGCTTCTGCCTCTTCACCACTGGATTCCAGGAGAGCTGCGGCCGGCTGAACTCCGGCGTCCCGGCGGCGGATAGAAAGCGTGAAAGCCGTTCCAGGCGCGCCAGTTCCTGCGCACATTCTGCACACGTGGACAAGTGCGCTTCGTAGGCCTCGCGCTCGCGCGCCGGCAATTCGTGGTCCAGATAGGCGCCTGCTTTGACGCAGACCTCGCAGCCCATGATTCGCTCCTCTCAGGCCAGGTAATCCTTCAGCAACTCCTTCAGGTCCTGCCGCGCCCGAAACAACCGCGACTCAACCGTCCCCGCGGGAATGCTCAGCACCTCCGCAATCTGCTGATAGGACAAGCCCTGCAGTTCGCGCAACACGACTATTTCCCTGTATTCCGGCCGCAGCGTTTGGATTACGTCCAGCACATCCATCCTGATCTCGCTGGCAGCCGCCGGCGAGGCCGCCACGGCCCCTTGCAACAGTTCCGCCGCGGCCGCCGTGAGCTGCAGCGGCTGCGCGGCCTTGCGCACGCGCTGGGAGCGGTGGTGCCTAGCGGCCTGGTTGACCAGAATCCGCGACAGCCAGGTCTTCACCGACGAACGCGACTCAAAGGCCGCCAGCCGCTCGTAGGCGCCCAGTAAGGTCTCCTGTACGACATCCTCCGCATCACTGGCCTGTCCGGTCAGGAAGAAGGCCAGCCCGTACAATTCGCCGGCGTAGCGGCTGACCAGTTCTTCGAACGCCGCATCGTCTCCCCCTTGGGCCCGGCGCAGGGCCTCCGCATCCGCCGGATCAAGGGCGGACCGCTCACCAGCTTGTCCCATTCCCAAAGTCATAGTTCCCCAAGGCGGCCGCTTTCTTCCCGTAATTCCTGAGAATATCGCAAGTCTCTCTTCTGCATAGAGCAAAGGAACCGGGCGTTGCTGCACAAGGCAACAACAGCCAGAATTTCGGGCTGTAGTTACCGCCCTCCTTGGCCGATATAAAGAACGCGCAGGCCAGCGGGGGCTGACACCGATTTCCGGCTGTTAGGGAACCGGTTTTCTGTCCGCCTTGGCCCGCTGGCGGGAGAATTCGTCTCATGCGGCTTGTGATTGCGGGCGGGGGCACAGGCGGCCACCTTTTTCCAGGCATCGCGCTGGCAGAGGAGCTGCTGGCGCGCGGACCGGAACATGCGGTCCTGTTCATGGGCGCGCGCGGCGGCCTGGAAGAAAAGATCGTGCCGCGCCACAGCTACCGCTTGGAGGTGCTGCCTTCACTTAAGGGCGGCTTGTGCAGTTTCTCCGGCCCGCGCAAAGCGTGGCTGGGCCTCAAAGGCTATCTCCAGGCGCGGCGCAGCCTCCTGAATTTCGGAGCCGACGCCGTGGCCGGCCTGGGCGGCTATGCCTCGGCCTTGCCTGTGCTCGCCGCTTGGGGCATCGAGGTGCCAAGCCTGATCCTGGAGCAGAATGCGATTCCAGGCCGCACCAGCCATATGCTGGCACGCTTCGCGGATGAAGTCGGCGTGCAATTCCATGAGGCCGCCAGGCTTTTCCCCAACCCACGCAGCGTCAGACAGGTCGGAAACCCGTTGCGGCGCAAAGTCCTGGAAGCGGCACGGCTGGCCACGGCCTGCAACACGGGCGCCGCCACGGCGCCTGAGGAACCATCCATCCTCGTCGTCGGCGGTTCGCAAGGCGCCAAAGCGCTGAACGACATTGCGGTGCGTGTCTGGCCCAAGATCAAGCAAATCATTCCCGGCGCGCGCATGACCATCCTTTCAGGGCCGGAAGAGGAGCGCCGCGTCATGCAAGCGTTTGCGGCCGTGGGCGGGCGCGGACAGGTGCTGGGCTTCACCGAGGCCATGGAAGATCTTTACGCGCAGGCCCACGTGGTCCTGGCCCGCGCCGGCGCGACCACGCTGGCCGAGATCGCCGCCTTCGCTCTGCCTGCGGTCCTGATTCCCTACCCCTACGCCGTGGACAACCATCAGGCGGAGAACGCCAGGCTGTTCGTGGCGCGCGGCGCGGGCTGGATGATGCTCCAACAGAACGTTGAGCTGGACCGTTTGGCCCAGCGCCTGGCTGACGCCGTGTTGCAGCCCGAGCGGCGCCGCAAGATGGCTATGGCCGCGTCCTCCTTGGCCATGCCGCAGTCTGCGGCGGAGATCATCAATCGCCTGCTGGCGCTCTCGAAGTGGAAGGGGCCCGCGGCAGCAGCCCGAGCCCCCGTGCAATTGGGCAAGGTGGCCTGAACTGAACGTACTGCGGGCGTCCCGCCCGTCTGGGAGCGCGGGCGTCCCGCCCGCAGGGGCCGGCGGGACGCCGGCGCTCCCAGGAGCGGGGCAACAAAGGCCTGGAGGCATTGAGAATGGTTGTCCCACTGTGTGAGCAAGTCTTGTGCGAGCGCGAAGCCCGCGGGACAGACTGTGCCGTTCTGGAGCCGCCCGCCCAAGCCCGGCTGCAAGAGAGTCCGCGTATGGCCCCCAAAACCGAATTTGCCGGACGACACATCCATTTCATGGGCGCGGGCGGCATTGGTGTGAGCGCCTTGATGGAGCTTTGCGCGGCGCGCGGCGCCGTGGTCAGCGGCTGCGATTGCGCCGGCGGCGGCCAAGTCCCTGGCCTGCGCGCCAAGGGCTATGGCGTTGAAACAAGCCACAGCCCCGCCCATGTGGCGGCCTGCGACGAACTGGTCCACAGCGCCGCGGTGGAGACCACGCACCCCGAAATCCAGCAGGCCTTGCGCACTGGAAAGACCGTAAGCACACGCATGCACATGCTGGGCCGCATTGCGCACGGCACGCGGGCCATTTGCGTGACGGGCGCGCACGGCATGTTCTCGGCGGGCTATGACATCGGCGAGATCCCGGATGAGGACTTCGAAGAGCGCGCGGAGCGGCTGGTGGCGCACCCGTTCACGCTGGCGATCGACGCGCTGGAGGCGTTTCCGTACCCGACGCTGGCGGCGCTGCCGGGCCACACGATCGGCGGCGGCCTGGAGCTGGCGCTGGCGTGCGACCTGCGGGTGGCGCAGGCGGACATCAAGCTGGGGATGCCGCCGGGGAAGCTCGGGCTGGTGTACTCGCACACGGGGCTGCGCCGCTTCATCGACGCGATCGGCGCGCCGCGCACACGCGAGCTGTTCCTGCTGGGCAGCTACATCGACGCGCCGACGGCGCTCGCGTGGGGGCTGGTCAACCGCGTGAGCAGCGCCGCTGAGCTCGACACGGTGACGCTGGCGCTGGCCGGCGAGCTGGCGGGCAACGCACCGCTGTCGCAGACGGGCAACAAGCGCGTGATCGAGGCGCTGCTGCGGGCTGAGAGCGAGCTGCCGGCAGATGTCGAACAGGAGCTGATCGAGCTGCGCCGCGCCTCGTTCGCGTCGCAGGATCTGCGCGAGGGGATGCGCGCGTTTGCGGAGCGCCGCGCTCCGCGTTGGCGTGGCGAGTAGCCGTTTGACGCGCCCGCGCGAAGCGCGTTCCACATAGCCGTCCGCCGCAGCGCGTACGTTGTTTGCCCGTGGCGCCGCTGATTACACGCGAGGAAGCCCTGACGCTCGGGGAGCTCGAGGATCACGAGCAGATCGAAGCGCTGATCCAGCGCGCGTGGGAAGCGCGCGTGGAGCGGTTCGCGGACTCGACGGACATGTGCTCGCTGGTGAACGCGAAGTCGGGAGGCTG
>JBEKKG010000231.1:0-9323 GCA_050010835.1 Planctomycetota bacterium | reverse complement strand
AGCAGTACGCGAGACGGGAGGAAGCGACACACAACGTGTCCACGCCGCCCGTCTGCCGCGGGGCCGGCGAGGACAAACCGTATGCCTCGCGGATCCCGCGTCAGAACGCGCTCAACTTCACCTCTTAGAATTATACTCTCTATGTCCTCGGCCGCAAAGCCATCCTCATCCATTTCCTCGTGCGCGTGCGTGCTGATCCGGTATCTTTCCTCACTTATGGCCTGGCGTATCCGTCGTAGGACGCGCATGTCAAGTGACCTCTCGTGCCCTGAACTCCCAGGGTCTTTGCACCCTGCAAGCGCAGTTGATTCCTCGCCCCTCTAAAGTATCATTGTCTGGACGATGAGTTGCAACACCCAATCAGTCTCCTTGACCCTCCATCACGTGGGTTGCGCCGTGCGCAGCATCGAGCGGGCACTGGCCTACTACACGCGCGTGCTCGGCTTCACGCAAGTCACTGAGCCGCTTACAGTGGACTCACAGCACGTGAAGGTCTGCTTTCTGGAGGCGTCCAGCGACAAGGGCAGGATGTACCTGGAGCTGGTTGAAGGCGTGGGTGCGGGGTCGCCTGTGGCGGGGTTGCTGGAGCACACCGGCGGCGGACCTTACCATCTGTGTTTTGAGGTGGACGACTTGGACGCCGGCATAAAGTGGCTCCGAAGCCAGGGTTTTTTTCGCCTGACGCGCTTCGAGTTGCCCGCCCACGGCCTCAGACGCTTCGCCTTCATGCTCACGCCTGACAGGCAGTTGATGGAACTGTGTGAAAGGGACAAAGCAGGCGGGACGCCTGCACCACACCCCAAAAACGCATGAAGTACACATTCAACACCATCTTCTATGAAGCCACGCGGCGCTGCAATCTGAGCTGCCCGCTCTGCATGTCCTCCAGCAACGTGCCGGAGGTGGTGCGCAAGAGCATCAAGCGCGAGCTGTCCACAGAAGAGATAGAGGAGCGTGTCCTGGGGCCCGCGCACGAGATCGGCATCCAGGTCATCACCTGGAGCGGCGGCGAGTTCCTGCTGCGCAAGGACGCCGTGGAATTGGTCCGGCGCGCCACCAGGCACGGCTACCAGTCCAGCATTTGCTCCAATGGCCAGAACGTCACCAAGGAACTGCTCCAGGAGTTGCAGCAGGCTTCCGGCGGAACGCTGGTCATCGCCGTGGGCATCAATTCCATCGAGAATGAGAACCCCTGGACGCGCGACTGCGACTGCGGCGTGGCCCTCAGGACCATCGCCTTGTGCGAGGCCGCCGGCGTCAAACGCCACGTGGTCGTCAACGTGGGCCGCCACAACCTCAAGACCATCGCCCGCACGCTCCAGTTTCTCGAAGAGAAAGGCATTCCCTACAACCGCTCGCCTTTCACCGCGCGCGGCTCAGGGTGCGGGTACTTCGAGCAACTGTCGGTTTCGGCCGCCGAGATGGCCGGCATCCTGCATCCCGAGATGCGCAAGCACGCCAACGGCTACATCAGCTACACCCCGTTCTTCCTCTCGCCCGAATTGCACGCCCGCTTCTCGAAGGGCCACAAGAACGTCACCGTGCCGCAGAGTCCCTCCATCGGCTGCTGGGTCGGCACCTGGCTCGGCCTCACCGCAGAGGGTGATGTTTCCCCCTGCGGCATCCTCATGGACGTCGTCAACTGCGGGAACGTGCGCGAGAAGACCTTTCAGCAGATCATTGACGGCAGCCCCGTCTTCCAGGACCTGCTCGACCGCAACAAGCTCCGGGGCAAGTGCGGGCGCTGCCGCTACAAGTTCACCTGCGGCGGCTGCCGGGCCATGGCTTATTTCAAGCACGGCGATCTGCTGGCCGAGGACCCGCAGTGCTTTTTCGAACCGGTGGACGAGACCACGGTCTGCGAACACGAAGCCGAGACCAACAAGATCTTCAAGCGCTATGCTTTCATGGTCCGCCACGCGGGACGCAACATGATGAAGGAAGCGCCGGCGCATAGCGCGGGCCGCAAGGATGGACAGCCGGCCGCCACGCTGCCGGACAGCGCTGGCAGTGCCCGTTTGGAGGAGAGATGAACGAAAACGAAAAGAAAGTTCTTGCGATTGTCGCGCGCGTGGCCAAGCGCGACCCCGCCAGCCTCAAGCCGGAATTGCAGCTCGTTGCCGACCTGGGGATTGACTCCCCCAAAGCATTGCAGCTCATGTGCGACCTGGAAGAAGAACTTAAGATTGAGGTCCCCGAGGACGCCATTGGCAAGATCGTTACGGTTGCCGACGTTCTCAATCTGAGCGAGGTGGCATCCCATGCCTGAACGCGCACCCAGAAAGACGAAACGTCCCGCCAAGCGGGCTCCAGCGGGGACAGACAGCCAATCCCGACTGGGGTCGGGATTGGTGTCAGTCCCCGCGTCACGCAAGGAAACCATGACGCCGCGCGAGCGCTGGCTGGCCGTGCTGCGGCGCCAGAAGCCCGACCGCGTGCCCATGGACTACTGGGCCACTGGCGAGGCGACGGCGAAACTCAAAGCGTACCTGGGCTGCGCCGGCGATGCGGAGATTTTCGAGCGCCTGCACATTGACAAGGTCGTGTCCGTCGGCCCCAAGTACATTGGACCCAAGCCGCCCGAGGGCTATGACATCTGGGGCTGCCGGCACAAGACCGTGGATTACGGCACCGGCACCTATTCGGAATGTGTGCTTCATCCTCTCGCGCGGTACACCTCGGTGGAGGAGATCGAGCAGGAGTACCGCTGGCCCAGCCCGGATTGGTGGGATTACTCCGAGATCGCCAAGCAGCTCGAAGGCAAGGAGCAATACCCCATCCGCGGCGGCGGTTCCGAGCCGTTCCTGCAGTACGACGCTCTGCGCGGGCAGGAACAGGCCATGATGGACCTGCTGCTCAACCCGGAGATCGTGCACTTCTGCCTCGACAAACTTTTCGAGCTGGCTTATCAGGGCACGTTGCGGACTTACGAGAAGATTCCCGGCAAGGTGCAGATCAGCTACGTGGCTGAGGACATGGGCAGCCAGGAAGGGCTGATG
This sequence comes from Planctomycetota bacterium, assembly GCA_050010835.1. Taxonomy (GTDB): domain Bacteria; phylum Planctomycetota; class SZUA-567; order H5-PLA8; family H5-PLA8; genus JAPLOD01. The sequence goes on along the minus strand of JBEKKG010000231.1, from coordinate 6,324 downwards.
TTCTCGCCCGCGCAGATCCGCGAGTTTCTCATCCCGCGGATGAAGCGCATGATTGACCTGGCACACAGCGCCGGCGCCTATGTCTTTCACCACAATGATGGCGCCTGCCGCGCGATCATTCCCGACATGATCGCCGCCGGCATAGACGTGCTCAACCCCGTGCAGTGGCGCTGCAAAGGGATGGACCGCGAGGGGCTCAAGCGGGACTTTGGGGACAAGCTGGTCTTCCACGGCGGCGTGGACAACCAGCAGACCTTGCCTTTCGGCTCCGTCGCCGACGTGCGCCAGGAAGTCGCGGACAACCTGCGCATCCTGGGCCGGGGCGGCGGCTACATTCTGGCGCCCTGCCACAATCTTCAGGCTGTCAGCCCGCCGGAGAACATCGTAGCCCTGTACGAAACGGGCTACGAATTGGGCTGGACGTAGCGTGGCACGTGGATCGTGGATCGTGGATCGTGGATCGTGGCGCGTGAAGCGTGGCGCGTGGCGCGTGGAGCGTGGAGCGTGAAGCGTGAAAGGCGGGATGTGGCAGATTCGGAGAGACATGCCAGCACGCGTTGTGTCTGGCATACTTCTCATACTTGCCATAACTCCCATGAGACCTGCCGGCACGCGTGTTGTGCCATGTCACTCTTCACGGGTGGGCCGGAGGAGGTAGCATGCTGGTGGACCTAGAGTACAAGCCTGACGCGGAAAAAGCCTGCCAGCGCATGGCGGCGTGGTGGGAAAAGGAAATCCTGGACCGCCCAACAATCCAGGTCTGCGCGCCCCAGCCCAGTCCCAGGCCCGGGCCAAAGAAACACCATGCCAGCTTGCGCGACCGCTGGATGGACGTGGACTACGTCCTCGACTGCGCCCAGACGAACATCGCCAACACGTACTGGGGCGGCGAGCAGTTGCCGGCGTTTCATCCCAACCTCGGCCCCGACGTGATGGCCGCCGCCTATGGCTGCGCCTTGGTCTTCGGCGAAAACACTTCGTGGTCCGAGCCGTGTCTGACGGACTGGGCGGATATTCCCAAAGTCAAGCTCAACCCGGACGACATCTATCTGCGGACAATTCTGGAAATGACGCGCCGCGCGTTGCAGGCCGGACGCGGCAAGTTCCTCGTGGGCATCACCGACCTGCACCCCGGCGGGGACCTGGCTGCGGCGTTGCGCGACCCGCAGCAGCTCTGCCTGGACCTGGCCGCGGAACCAGACCGCGTGCACGAGCTCCTGAAGCAGCTCAGGCCCGCGTTCTTCGAGTACTACGAGCAGCAGTATAAGATCATGCAGGAACGCGGCCAGAAACTGACGACAAGCTGGCTGCCGCTCTTCTGCGAGGGACGCTATTACATCCCCTCCAACGACTTCTCGTGCATGATTTCGCCGCGGATGTTCCGCGACTTCTTCCTGGACGAACTGATCGCAGAATGCGAGTGGCTGGAGCATTCCTGTTACCACCTTGACGGGCCGGACGCGATCCGCCATCTCGACGCGCTCCTGGAGATTGACGCGCTGGACGCCATCCAGTATGTCATCGGGGCCGGGCGCGAGCCGGCTACACGGTGGCTGCATGTGTTCAAGCGCATCCAGGACGGAGGCAAGAACATCCAGGCGCACGTCGCGCCCAGCGACATTGACGGCTTCATGGAAGCCTTGCGGCCCGAAGGCGTGATGCTGACCACTTGGGCCGCTTCTGTTGAAGAAGCCGAGGCGCTGATCGCCAAGGTGGCGAAGTGGCCGAGAAAGTGACTGGAGCTGACATGACCCCACGCGAACGCTTCATTGCCGCTTTGGAACGCAGGCCGCTGCCAGGGCGCGTCCCGCATTTCGAGCTGGTTTTCTTCCTGACGATGGAAGCCTTCGGCAAAGTCCATCCCTCGCACCGCAGCTACGGCCAGTGGCAGCAGATGAGCGAGACCGAACGCAAGCTGCACCGCGCGGAAATGGCCGCGCTCTACATCGCCACGGCGGAGCGCTACGAACACAGCGCCATCTTTCTGCATCCGAATCCGGGGAGCGAGGAGGAGGTCTTCAAGCTGCTGGACCTGGTGCGCGAACGTTGCGGCGACAAGTACTTCCTCATGTTTCACGGCGACGCCACGGACGGCATACCCAATGGCGAAAACATGACGGCGTATTCCTGCCGGCTTTACGAGGAGCCGGAGAAACTGAAGGAAGAATCGTGCCGCAGGGTCGAACGGACGCTGGCCGCGGCCGCGCGCATGAAGAAGCACGGCGGCCTGGACGGCTATGCGCTGTGCAGCGACTACTGTTTCAACACCGGCCCCTTCTTGCGGCCCGAGATGTTCGGAGAGTTCGTCGCGCCGTACCTGAAACAACTCGTGGCCGGCTATCGCGAGCTTGGTTTTTATGTCATCAAGCACACCGATGGCAACATCATGCCCATCCTGCAGTTCCTGCTGGACGCCAACCCGCACGCGCTGCATTCGCTGGACCCGCAGGGGGGCGTGGACATGGCCGTGATGGCCCGGGAGGCCGGCCACCGGGTCTGCCTGATCGGCAACGTGAGCTGCGGCGCCCTGGACACCGGCACCGACGCGGAATGCGTGGCTTCCGCGCGCTATGCGCTCCGGCACGGCCTGACCGCGCCGGGATACGTCTTCTCCACGAGCAACTGCGTCTACACGGGCATGCAGCTCTCGCGCTACGAGCTGATCCTGGACGTGTGGCGCAAGGAGGGGAACCGCACCTAGATTTTGGATTTAGCCCTTTGTATACTTGACGCCATGCGGGTATTAGCGTAGGGAAGTACAGGGAGCTTCAGGAAGCAAAGGGATCGGGCAATCAGTTCGGGATCAAGAAAAGGGAGGGGTTCATGGCGGACATGAAAGCTGTCGTTGAAGCAGTGCGGAACGGCAACCGCACGCTGGTGCTCAAGCTGGTGGATGAGGCGCTGAAGGAAGGTGTCAGCGCCAAGGACATCCTGAACAACGGCCTCATCGCCGGCATCCGGCTGGTGGGCGACCTGTTCAGCAAGAACGAGATCTTCGTGCCTGAAATGCTGATTGCGGCGCGCGCCATGAACGCGGCGCTGGAGAAGCTCCAGCCTCTGCTGGTCGCGGCCGGAGTCAAACCCAAGGGCGTTGTCGTGGCCGGCACCGTCAAGGGCGACCTGCACGACATTGGCAAGAACCTCGTCTGCATCATGGTGCGCGGCGCAGGCTACAAGGTCGTGGACTGCGGTGTGGATTGCTCCGCCGAGAAGTTCATAGACGAGGCCAAAAAGAACGAGGCCCAGGCGGTCCTCTGCTCGGCGCTGCTGACCACCACCATGCCCTACATGCAGACCATCGTGACGGAAGTCAAGAAGAGCGGCCTGCCGCTGAAAGTGATCATCGGCGGCGCGCCCGTGACCCAGGCCTACGCCGACAAGATCGGCGCCAATGGCTACGGGGCGGATGCCAACGAAGCCGTGCTGGTCACTGAGAAGCTGCTGGCCAGATAACCCAGCAGCACCGCACGGGTTTGCAACTTGAAGACGCAAAAGCCTTGTTGACGACCGCTCAGGCTCCTGCAATTCGGGTACACGGCAGTAATGAGCCCGTGCTGCTCTCTGACGTTGCGCTGGCCGCCGGGGTGCACCTCGATCTGCGTTGCGGCGGCAATGGCATTTGCCGCCGCTGCCAGGTGGAATGGGAAGGCCGGCGCGTCCTCGCTTGCCAAACTACAGCCCGCCATGACGGCGAAATGCGCATTCCTCCATCCTCCCTTGTGCCGGAGGAATGGGTGGTTGATTGCGCGTTCGCGCCGCCGGTCCCACGGCACGCCCACCCGCGCTGCCAGCGGCTGGTCGTGCGAGTTCCCGCCGCGCGCACGCAACCGGGCGCGGACGACTGGGAACGCCTCTGCCGCGCCGCTTTTGCCGGCGAGGCGCCGGCGATATGGGTTGCTCCTGAAGTGCTCCGCAAACTCCCGGATTTGGTCGAGCGGGACCGGCCTGTGCGCCTGACCGTCCTGGACGGCCAAGTGCTGGATATTGAGGACGATGCGCAGCCCTCTCAGCCGGTTCTGGGTGTGGCCATTGATGTGGGCACGACGACGGTCGTGGTCCGGCTGCTTGATCTGGCCACAGGCGTGGAACTGGCCTTGGCCGGCACGCAGAACCGGCAGGTGACGGTGGGGGCCAGCGTCATCAGCCGTATCGCCCACGGCTCGACGCCGCACGGCTTGGACCGCCTCCAAAAACTGGCTGCCAAGCAGACCATATTGCCGCTCCTTGAGAAATGCCTCAGCCATGCGAAACTGCGCGGCGCGCCCGTGCGCCGGGCGGTGATCGGCGGCAACACCACCATGATGCACTTGTTCCTGGGGCTGCCGCCAAAGGGCCTGGGTACGGTGCCCTTCAACGCCGTCGTCCTTGCGCCGTCACCAGGTTCCGGCGCTGCTGTGGGACTGCCGATCGAGCAGGTCGAGTGCGTGCCGGCAGCGGGAGCATATCTCGGCGGAGATGTCCTGGGCGGGCTTTACGCCGTGGGCTTGGACCGCACCGGCCCGCCGGAGATGCTGATTGACGTTGGCACCAACAGCGAGATCCTGTTGCGAGTCGGCGACAGAATCCTCGGCGCTTCGGCAGCCGCGGGGCCGGCCTTCGAAGGCGGGGGCTTATCCAGTGGCGGCCCGGCACTGCCAGGGGCCATCACGCACCTGAGTTTGAACGAAAACGGTTTCCACGTCGAAACCACCAAGGGGGTGGCGGCCACGCATATTTGTGGCAGCGCGTATGTGGATTTTCTGGCCGAGGGGCGCAAGCGAGGTTTCCTCTCGGAGTTCGGGCGCCTGGCCCCCGGCTTCCCGCACGCCGAGCCATTCGAGCGGCCTGCCGGCAATGGGCAGCCTGCGCGCACAGGGCGGCGCTGTGTCGTAGCCAAGGGTGTGTCAATTGACGAGCATGACATCAGTCTGCTGCTGCAAGCCAAAGGCGCAGTCTTGGCGGGCGCCTTGATCCTGTTGCGCAAGGCAGGAATCGCTCCACAGGACCTCCATGCGCTGCACGTGGCAGGCGGCTTTGGGCGGCACCTGAATCCGGAGCACGCGGTGCGCATTGGGTTGCTGCCGCCTATGCCGTTGGAGCGGATCAAGATCGTCGGCAACACCTCTTTGGCGGCGGCGTCCAGCGCCTTGCTGAATGCCCAGGCCACCCGTGAGATCGGGGAGTTGGCGCGGCGCGTTCAAGTGGTCGAACTCAATCTGGAACCTGATTTCGAAGACTGTTTCATCAATGCCTTGAGTATGCCGTAAGCCTGGTACTGCGTGGAGCGTGAAGCGTGGTGCGAGCCACGAACCACGCGCCACCAACATTCTAAAAACTGGCTGTCAGTCCCTGCCGGGCGGGGTATCATTATATGGTGTGAAACCGGGACAGAGCGTCAGGTGTGACCAGTGGAAAGAAGGGCAAAGCGGCGCCGGGGCGCCGCATTCCAAAACAGGAGGGGAGCAGAGCCATGAACCTGAAAGTCGAACGTGTGGATGTGTGGGCTGCGGGCATTAAGGACCAGCCCGGCGCCTTGGCGCAGGTGTTCACCGCACTGCGTGATGCCGGCGCCAACCTCGAGTTCGTCATCGCCAGGCGGGCGCCGGAGAAGCCTGGCACGGGAGTGGTGTTTCTCGCTCCCCTGAGTGGCGAAAAGGTGCTTAGCGCGGCCGCCGGCTTGGGGTTCAACGTTGCGAACAGCCTCAACACTGTGCGTGTCGAGGGCAAGAACGAGGCTGGGGTGGGCGCCCTGCTGACGAGCAAGCTTGCCACAGCGGGGATCAGCCTCCGCGGATTCTCGGCGGCTGTGAGCGGGAAGAAGTTCATCGTTTACATCAACCTGGATTCTGCCGCGGACGCCGAAAACGCCGTCAAGATCCTCCAGCAAGCCTAAGCAGGATTTCGGCTGTTTGGAAATCGGATCGTGTCCCCGGAATCCGAGGTCGGCACAGATAAGCCCTCGCGAGACGAGGGCCTATCAGTGGCACAAGTTGCCTGTGTTGCACTTGCCGCTCTCCGCGCGGGAGAAAAAGCTATGGCTATACCCACACACTACCTCAGGAAGCGCGACTTGTTACACTCCGAGAAGACGCCGCCTGAAGTGCTCTGCAGGGTCGGGCGCGATTTCCTCCAGTTGGAGCGTTACTCGGACGCCCTGGATTTCTTTGAAAAGGCGCGCGATATGGATAGCATCCGGCAGATGAAGTCCTTGGCGCTGCAACTAGGCGATACTTTCCTGCTGGCGCGGTTGGAACGCTTTGATCGCGCGCTCGTCAGCCGCGAAGACTGGGACCAAGCTGCCGGACAGGCCATTGCCAAGGGCAAACCGTGCACCACCTGTCATAC
>JBEKKG010000230.1:0-9325 GCA_050010835.1 Planctomycetota bacterium | reverse complement strand
ACAACGGCGGCACGGAGAATGGCGGCGTGGACACGTCGGAGCCGCAAAGCTTCACAATCACGGTGACGGCCGTTAACCAAGCTCCGTCCTTCACGGCGGGGCCGAACCAGACGGTGCTGCAGGATTCAGGCTGGCATTATGCGGAGTACTGGGCGACCCATATTTCGGCCGGACCACCCAACGAAAGCTGGCAGTCTGTTTGGTTCGAGACTAACTGCGACAACTATGCTTTGTTCTCAACGGCGCCCTCCCTGGACCCCTGGGGCGATCTGGGATATCAGCCTGCGGCTGGCGCAAGTGGCACCGCCGCGGTGAGTGTCCGGCTGCACGACAACGGAGGGACAACCAACGGCGGCGTGGATGTGTCGGCATGGCAGAGTTTCACGATTACGGTGCTCCAGCCGCCGACGGCGAACAATGATTCTCACACAGTGGAGGCGGGAACAACATTCACCGCCGGCGCCGGACAATCTGTATTGCTCAATGACGTTAGCCCCAGCGGCAGGCCCCTGACCGCGATTAAAACGTCCGAGCCGGCAAACGGCACGGTGACATTCCATTCCGACGGTACATTCAGCTACACTCCAACAGCACGCTACACAGGTTTGGACTGGTTCTATTACCAGGCCAGTGATGGCGTATCGCTCTCGAACACCGCCACAGTCTACCTCGATGTTGTGGACACCATTCCGCCCGTGATCACTGCGCCGAACATGGTGGTAGAAGCCACGTCGCCTCAAGGTGCCATGGTCTCTTACAACGTAAGCGTGGTTGATAATGTGACGGTCAACCCGTCGTTTAGCTGTATACCGGCCTCTGGGTCGCAGTTCCCGATCGGCCTGACGACGGTGTACGTCACGGCCTGGGACAACAGCATGAACTACTCGTGCGCCTCGTTCACGGTCACGGTGCATGACACGACGCCGCCAACCTTCACGTTCGTCCCCGGTAACGTTACTGTAGGAGCGACGAGCACCGCAGGGGCTGTGGTAACTTACATGGCCGCGTATGCTTGGGATGCTACTACGCCCTCTCCGTCCATGTACTATAGCCAAGCCAGTGGCACGTTGTTTCCCATTGGGACGACCACGGTCTCGATCACCGCGACGGACTTCTACGGCAATTCGGCCACGACCAGCTTCACCGTCACCGTGACCAAGCTGATGGCAACGGTGACTCTTGTCTGCCCGACCACGACCTATGACGGCACACCCCAGTCCGTCACAGCCACGACATCGCCGGCAGGGTTGACCGTGGACATCACCTACAACGGCTCAAGCCAGGCGCCCACAGACGTGGGCACCTATACCGTCGTGGCCACGATCAACGACCCCGATTACCAGGGTAACGGCACCGGCACGTTGATGATCACTCCCTCGCCAATCATCACGACTGTAGCCGGCAACGGGGTGCAGGATTTTGCGGGTGACGGGGGCCCTCCTACATCGGCCTCCTTGAACTCGCCTGTCAGCGCCGGTTTTGCTGTAATGCTGGGGACTGGCGACTTGTACATAGCAGACAAGGCCAACCATTGCATACGCAAAGTAAGTGCTGCCACGGACGTTATCAGCACGGTGGCGGGACAAGGAGGTTCGTCCGGCTATTACGGCGATGGGGACTTGGCCACCAACGCCACACTGAGTGAACCAGCCAGCGTAGCAGTGGATAGCACAGGCAACATATACATTGCAGATACGGGCAACTACCGTGTGCGCAAAGTGGATGCGACCACAGGCATTATCAGCACAGCGGCCGGCAACGGCAGTTGGGGGTCCTCAGGCGACGACGGACCTGCAACGGCAGCGTCATTCTACGGTCTAAGTGGGTTGGCGCTTGATTCTACTGGGAGCCTTTACATTGCGGACTCTTTCAACAACCGCGTGCGCAAAGTGGATGCGGCCACGGGCATTATCACCACGGTGGCCGGCGACGGAACCGCAGGCTATCGGGGCGATGGTGCGGTGGCGACATCGGCACGGCTCAGCTCTCCCACCGGATTGGCGTTCGACCAAGCCGGCAATCTGTACATTGCCGACTCGGGCAACAATGTCGTCCGCAGGGTGGATAAGGTGACACAGGTCATCACTACCATTGCTGGCAGTGGGGTTCCGGGGTTCTGGGGAGATGACTTCACGGCCACAAACGCAGCCTTGGCTTGGCCGACGAGCATCGCTGTGGACGATGCGGGCAACGTTCTCATTGCTGATTCGGGCAACCACCGCGTCCGCGAGGTGGACGCATTCGGAACAATCCGCACTGTCGCCGGCGATGGGAATCCGCGCTTTGCGGGAGAGGGCGGGTTGCCGCTTCTATGCTCTCTGAATACCCCCTCCGGTGTGGCCTTTGATGTTCGAGGTTCTGGTGGTCTCTACATCGCCGACCGGGACAATAACCGCATTCGCAGAGTCGGAACCGATTGCAGGCCGGCTGCGCCATCGGGTCTGGCCGTGACGCACAGTTCACCAAGCCAAACCCAACTATCCTGGCTAGCTAACGCCAGCAGCGCGCAGTGGTATAAGGTGGAGCGAAAAGGGGTTGGGGAGGGGGATGAAAGCTTCGCGGAAATTGGTTTTGCCGCGCAGGGCGCCGCCAGTTACGTAGATGCGACGGTTCAACCGCAAACGGGCTATGTCTATCGTGTTCGTGCGACGAACTTCTGGGGCGATTCTGCCTACTCGAACGAAGCGAGCGTGATCAACAGCCCGCCGGTGGCGCAGAACCTGTCCCTGAGCACCAACGAGAATGTGCCATTGACGATTGCAAATGCCGCGACCGATGTGGACGGAGATAACCTTACCTACACAATCATCGCGCCTCCATTTTCCGGGACTTTGAGCTCCGCCACTTTACCGCTCGTCTATACCCCGAACCCTGGGTTCTGGGGAACCGACACGTTTACCTTTAAGGCCAACGACGGCCAAGCCGACTCGAACATCGGCACGGTGACGATCTTTGTCAATTACATTCCAGCGGTCCAGGACGTGGCTGTGACAACCAACCAGAACACGCCTGTCCAGATTACGTTGACTGGAACCGATGCTCAAGACTATCCACTTACTTTCACGGTCGTTGATCAACCTGTCAACGGGAACCTCGCCGGCACAACGCCAAACCTTACCTACACGCCCAGCGCGGATTTCCATGGTTCTGACAGCTTTACCTTCCAGGCGAACAACGGTATCGTGGATTCGAATATCGGGCGAGTCTCCATCACCGTGGCCCTGGTGAGCACAACCCCTATCGCAGTGAATGACACCTATAATGTCGCCATGAACGCGCCGACAACGGTGAGTTCCTTGGATGGCGTTCTCGCCAACGACATGGACGCCTCGGGAGCCCCCCTGACCGCCATTTTGGGCGACGGCCCAACCAACGGCTCGCTGATCCTCAACCCGGATGGGTCGTTCGCTTATACTCCTGATCCTGGCTTCCAGGGGATAGACAGCTTTACATACGAGGCTAACAACGGGGCTCTTGATTCTAACGTCGCCCTGGCTAACATTCACGTCACTGGCCAGGCCACCCCGGTCTTCAGCAACTTGACGCCTGACGCATGGACCAACCAGGCTCAGCCGACAATTTCGGGGGATATGGCGGGCATTGGAATCAACACGAAGACGCTGCTGATCGAACTGCGGCAGGTTTTCGGAACCACGGCTGTGCCAATAGTCGCCTTCGCGCCGGGGGTTGACAACAATCATTTCCAGGCCAGCCCGCCATTCAGTCTGGAGGAAACGACCTACGAGGTCGCGGCAAGCATCAGCACCAATGGCAACGCGGCGCCAGTCTCGGCTACCTGGCGCTTCCAGGTTGACCTGACGCCTCCCGTGCTCTTGACATTCTCTCCAAACGCCCCGGCCTCGGAGCCGCGTCCAATGATCACCGCGTCTTACAGTGACGCGCTTTCAGGCATCGCCACGGTGGGAATGACATTGGACGGCGAGAGCATTGCCGATTTCACATCTACAGCCACGGACCTGTCCTATGTGCCGGCTGCCGATCTGGCTGTCGGCATGCACACGATCGTCCTGACACTGACCGACCAAGCTGGGAACCAGACGGTGGGCACCTGCTTCATCCAGATCGTTGACCCGAATGTGGACGTTACGCCGCCGGTCTTTGGCACTGTGTGGCCTCCAGCCCAGGCACTCATCTCCTGCAGTTTGCCAACGCCCGCAGTCTTGGCAGCGGAATATAGCGACGACCAGTCGGGCGTGGACGCCGGCAGCGTGAAGCTGTTCTTGGATGGAACCCAAGTCACCTTACCTGAAGGCGCGGCCACTGCCACCGGACTTCAGTACCCACTGGCACCGGACTTCCCAGACGGACCACACACCTGGCGGGTCGAGGTCTGTGACTACGCCGGTAACGGGCCAGCGGTGCTCCAATCAACGTTTGTCGCAGACTCGACCCCCCCGACGCTCGTCAGCATGTACCCGGACCCGCAGACGAGCCTTGTTGACGCGACACCGCTCACGCACATCAATGCCGTCTTCACCGATGGAAATGGATCCGGTGTCGACATGAGTACGCTAAGCGTTTTGGTGAACGACATTGACTATAGCAGTCTGGTTGCCACGGTTGGGCAAACGTTCTCCTTGCAGTTGCCGCAACCCATTGCCAGCGACCGGGTGATCCAGGTCTCCGTGTGCGACCTTGTGGGAAATCTGCTGGTAGTCACCAGCGCCCAAACGCCGGCACTCTCCCATTTCAGCGTCCAGAGCATTCCGGGCGATGAGAATAGCTGGGTGGAAGTGGCCCCGCCCATTTTCTCACTCATCTATTCGCCGAATCATGTTTACAGTTTCCGTGCGAGTTACACCGACGGGCTGGACCCCCTAAGCTTCCGCGTGGTCAGACCTCGAAGCAATTTGCAGGGCCTTACAGTGCTCCAGCCGGATACCAACGGGCAGCACGTTTATTTTCAACTCGATGACACCAATGATACCGGTGAACCTATGACTGCGCCGGTGGCGGTGAGCTTCACGATAAATGATGCAGCCGGACAATCTTATCCGTTCAGCGGCTCAATCGGCCTCTATAGTGAACAGAACAACCCGGCTATCACTGTTGCCACGCCTTCGGGCATCACGGCCGACAACCCACAGGCAACTGGAACTTATGGTCCGTTCACGCCGATCACATTTGCCGCGAGCGCGGACAGCCAGATCGCCACGATCACTATGACAGTAAACGGAGCGGCCGTCGCTCTGAGTCTTGACCAACCGCTTCCTGCCCGGTCTGTCAACGGCACATTCCAGCCAGCTCAGCCCTACAACAAGGGCTCCAACTCGTTCACCGTTGCCGTGTGTGATGTCTTCGGCTGCTCCACCACGCTGACAGGCAGCTTCACTGTGGATTATGCCGCTGCGCCCACCATCAGCGTAAGCAGCCCGGGCGGATACGTCGGCACCCCGCTGCCGCTCCTCACTTTCACCGTGGATGACGGCCAGGGTTTCGGCGTAGCCGCGGATCAGACAACGTTAAGCTACACATCCAACGGCGTTACGACGACTGTCACTCCCCAGATCGTTTCGCAAACCGTTGAGACCGTCAATTACAGCTATCAGTTCCAGGATAATTTCGCGGACGGAGCGGTGATCACATACATCATCCAGGCGCAGGATAAGGACCCGGTTGTCGTTCATTATGCCGCACCCTTGGCGGGGTGTTTCACGGTGGACCTTCAGGGGCCTGTTATAAACGGCTTCAATCCGCCGGCAGGCACGATTGGTCTTGCAACGACAAGCTTCAGTTTCAATGTCGCCGATGATCTCAGCGGCGTGTCCTCGTTCACGGCGTATCTCACCGAAATCGGCTCTCAAAGGACCATGGCGTGTTCCAGCGGGATCTCGGCCGGCACGCAGACGCTGGCTTTGCCACAAGGAGCCAGCCTCACCTCCGGCGTTGCTTACCTCCTGACCGTCGAGGCCACGGACAACGCCGGCAACCAGGGCAGCGCCACGACGCGCTATCTTGCCGGAGAGGATACGACTGGCCCCACAATCTCAATTGACCCGCCCGATGGCGGTACGGTCACGTCACCCAAGGCTACGGTTGTCATTCAGGATACGGGTGCGGGCGTGGACCCCAATAGGGTTTGGGTCTTCTTCGACGGCAGCCCCTTGGCGCCCACATCTTCAAACATTGACGAGACGCAAAGCACGCTCACGCTGGCCTTCGACTTCCCGCCGGGCACACCCAACGGGGGGCACAGGTTGGCCGTAAATGCCGCAGACAAGAACGGCAACCCTGCCGCAACGGTGGCACAGTTCACGCTGGCGAGGCCCCTCCCGCCAACGCCGGTACCGGACTTTGTGGCAGTGGGGACTGACCTGGCTACATTCCACGGCCGCATTCCGGCCCAGCCTGGGAACTTGGTGGGCTTATCTGTCAGCGCCAATGGGGCAACCTTCACCAGTTCCTTCGACTTGCTGACAATGGAATGGCAAGTGGTCTTCGCCAAAGGCACGGCGGACACCTTCACCTACGCCATCTCCTATGTTGATGACGAAGGGTTTGTGAGCCCGAGGCCCTTTGCGGGAATGCAGCGTTTCAAAGCCGGGCAAGCCCCGCCGCCGGCGCCGCCGTTGCCCGAGGCCTTTTCGCTGCCGCCGGGCGCAATCCCGCCGGATTCGCAGACCCCCCTGGCGCTTTATTGGGACTTTGCTCCCGAAGACATCACAGGCGTGACGCGGCCAAATTACAGTGCGGGGAACAACCCCAGTTTGCTCCCTTACCGGGGCTGGGTCCCCGCCAGCAATACGGGGACAGTCCGGATCAGGGGCAAAGTCATGGGGGCCCAGCCGTCCTGCTCGGTACAAGCCGTCGGAAAGGATGTGCACGCGGAAACAGTAGTCTACGGTTCGACCTTCGAGATGACGCTGAATAACGTAAGCGAAGGCCTGCATGAAAACATTGATGTTGTCGCCTCGGACCTGCAGGGCAACGTGGCGCGCTACCGGACCAGGTCCTTATTCGTGGATAAGCAACCCCCGCTGCAGGTGCTTTATCCAGCTCTGGCCCAAGCTCCCTCCACCGTGTGGAACGTTCCCCAGCCGAGAACCGCGTGGAAGATCTGGTCTGCTACAACCTTGAACCTGCAGTTAGCGTACGCTAATCCGCCTCCTGCCGGCTTAGCGGTAGGTTCGTGGCCCGCTCCGTTTTGGGGCGACGAAGTTCCCACGAGCGGCCAGAGTTCTCCGCCGTTCACGGATAGCGGGATTGCAGGCATTGAATTGAGCTTCCCGGACTTCCAAGAAACTGTCCTGGCATTCCCCCGGGACCTCGACGGGTTAGTCTATCCCGGATGGCCATACTGGGATTCCATTCACCTCCCCTCAGACTATCCCTACGATGACAATCCCCCCTACGCCAGAGAATGGGTGGTCCGGCTGCCCGTGCCGGCCGCGCCGGGCGTGGCAACAGCAGGGAGAATTCTGCCTGCCCAAATGCCTTTAACTCTGAAGTTCACGAACGGCGCCGGGAGCCAGCAGACTTTCAGCGCCCAGGGCTGCGTTTTGCCCGGCTGGGACGGGACGTGGCGTTGGTTGCGCGCCGGGACGCCGTACGCCTTTTCGGGACCGGGCCGGACCAACGGTCCACTGGGGGACGTGACGCCGGACGTAGGCCAAATTGGCATCTTGCGCTGGGATTCGCCGGGCATTTTCAACCAGACGCTCTACTGCGCGAGCTCTGTCACCACTGCGGCTCCGACTGATACTGTGGAGGTTGCCGTTGACGATGGCAGTTCGCCCCCAGACAGTACGGACCCCCCGGCCGACAATACCACCACCACAATGGTCCCAGTACCCACGGTTGTGCGCGTCTACGAGCCGGAGTTGAAGGTGGATGAAAACAACAACGGCAGCACGGCGGACGAAGACCAGGATCGCCAGCTCCAATACGGCGCGCTTACGTGGGTCAACGACGGCTTCGAACTCGGCAACCAACAAGAGGACGGGCACTGGATGCCGGACTACGAATCCAGCGGAGCTGGGGCCGCACCCGGCACTGCCGGGCCTGAGGACAAGAGCAGGCAACTGGTGACATTCGATGCGAAACTGCACCAACCCATGCCCGCTAGTTTCACCGACTATATCAGCGATCCGACTGACCCCAGGCTCTGCGCAACAGATCATGTCACCCTGTCCTGCAGCAGCAACGTGCAGTTGTGGCGGACGCGCGGCAAAGCACAGTTCTTTAACGTTCAGAGGGCCGATGGCTCCCAGCCTGCCAATCTCCTTGTGGCGCGCGGTTGTTCAAAAACGTGGGACCTGACCAAGAGCGCGAAGTTCACGGCAGGTGACCTGGCAGCTCTTGCCGGATGCGTGGGTGACGAGACAATTGACGAGAAAATTGTGCAAGCGCTTGCGCCTCTGACCAACCTTGGGGACTCAACGGATATTAACCAGTTCACGGAGCAAGTTTACAAGGCTCTCCCTGATGGCTTCATGGGTCTGGGTTTGACCCAGCTTGAGGGCATACGCCAGCAGGTAATTCAGACGGCCTTGAGCAACAGCGAGTACGCTGATTTTGCAAATCTCGGCGGCAAGATATACCTGGAGTGTTTGCCGGTGGCGGATCCACAGGCCCTGCCGGCGAACACGGGTTTGCCGCCCTTGCCGTCCTCTGTCACGACTTCCGCACGGTGGATACAGTTGGAATGCGAGATCTACACCATCCGCGTCCGGCTGTGCGCCGTCGGAGACAAGAACGAAGGCCTCAAGAGCGGCGGGGCCACTGCGTCCATTGGGGGGCCGGGCTCGGTAGAGCTGTCATCCGGCGCCCTGAAATGCGCCTGGCCTTTGGCCCAGAGCGGCTCCAGGATCATCCCCGACATCTTCCTCTATTACAACAGCCGTGACAGTCTGCCCATGGAGCTCAACCCGCGGACCGTAGATCCATACCAGGTCTGCTGCCCCTATCCGGCCGGCGCTCCCGACATGCTCCTCGGCGAGGTCCCGCGCCGTTTCCGCCACTCCCTGGAGATGCGCCTCTTCCGCGGCGACCACAGCATCGTCCTGGTAGACGGCGACGGCACGCGCGTAAAGTTCAATCCTGCGGGTGGTACGAGCCTGCCGCCAGGCGTAACGGACGAAGCCGGCGTCACTTGGGCCTCAGAAGCCCGGAAAGGACAGTTCTCCACAATCACCACGGTCAAGCAGACGCGGTTTGGGATGGAGCGCAGTTACTATGTGCTGATCCGGCCCGCCGAGAGCCGCCAGTACCTCTTCGAACGCGAGACCGGCAAGCTCTACGAAATCCGCGACGGCAACGACAACACCGCCACGCTGGAATATGAAGAGTACGGCGGCACGCATGG
>JBEKKG010000229.1:0-9366 GCA_050010835.1 Planctomycetota bacterium | reverse complement strand
GGCGAGCACCGGCGGCTCAGCTTTACGCGCCAACACACTTGGCATATACGCCGTCTTAGACGATACTTGGCGCGGCATGAGCGACAAACTGATGATGCGGCCTCTGTGCCGGATCCGGTCAGCGTTGGCCGTGGTAACAGCGTTGGTGGCGGGCCTGCTGGCCGGCGCCGCCGCTGCCGCCACGCCGGCGGAGGAGCCTTGGCGCTTGTCCCGCGAGGCCATCTGGGCGCCCTTCGATGACGATTCCTTGACGCAGGCGCTGTTCCACCTCGATGAGCGGGTCCCGGCCAGGAAAGAGGTGAACCTGGACAACTTGCTGGAAGAGAAGCGGACCGACGCCCTTGACGCCGTCACGGCCGAACCTGCGGAAGCCGCCGCCGACGGCAACTCGCGCAGCGTCCGCAACTCTGGCCGGCTGGCGAACCTGGCGCAGAAACCCGCGCAGTTGGCGGGCGACTGCGAACTCGTCGCCGGCGGGCGGTTCGGCGGCGGGCTGCGCTTCAAGGGCGGCGATGGCCGGCTGCTGTATCGTGGCTTGCAGCGGCTGGATGCGCGCACGTTCGAGCTGCACATAAAGATTGACGAACTGCCGAAGACGCCGGCGGTCCTCGCGTATTTCTACGCCACGCCCGGGGCCAGCCAGGCCCAGGCCCAGCCGGTGCGCTTCCAGATTACCACTGAGGGAGCGCCGCAACTGGTCTGGCGCGGCACGCCTCTGCCCGCCGTGGATTACCGCTGCAAGCCTGGCATGTGGGTGCATCTGGCGCTGGCGTGGAGCTGCAAATGGCCGTACAGCGAACAGGCGTTGGTTTATGTGGATGGGAGTTGTCTTCTGCGCCACCAGTTCAAGGAACACACCGGGCCGGAGTGCGCCCTGGATGCGTTCTTAGTCGGCAACACGCCCGACGGGACTGCGGGGTTCAAAGGCGTGGTGGACGAGATACGCCTTTCCGCCACGGTGCGGCAGTACTACGAAAGCGGCCTGGCATGGGTCCAGCCGGAACGGAAGACCGACTGGCGCCTGGGCCAGCCCTATGTTCGTGACCCGGCGGACCTGCTCTTCCGCGCCGGTTTCAACAAGACGCTGAAGCCCGAGCTGGCCGCGCCGGGCACGCAGGCCCCGGACTACGCCGTCAGCCAGGCCGACGAGGAAACGGCGGCCGAGAAGGTCCGCAGCCAGTTCCCATCCGCCGTCGAAGGCACGGGGTTGGGGACCGGCGCGGGTTCGCTCGCGCCGGTGTACAAAGGCGCCGGCAATGTCGAGACGGCCCGCGGCACTATCGCGTTCTGGCTGCGTCCGGTGAACTGGGACAACCTGACGCGCTCCACCCGTTTCGGAGGTCCGAAGCCGTTCTCATTCGGCCTGTTCCAGATTGACGGCGAGTACGCCGCCGGGTCCTATAAACGCAACTTCGGGCGCGCCGGCCCGCTGCTGGAGTTCAACCTTGAGATGCGCATGGACGAAGGCGTCCAGAACCCTGTGGACCTGACGCCCGGCCAATGGACTCATATAGCCCTGACCTGGGAAGGCGCCGGCTTCACCTATTACGTCAACGGCAAGCGCCGCGACCCTGGTGGCGCGTGGAGCCTGTGGCTGCCCATCTATCCGAACGAGGACCCGCAGCGGAATCCGGCCAGGCCGGAATGGTGGACGAACTCGAAGCCGGAGGCCATCCGTTTCGGCAACCGCACCTACTGGGAGCAGCTCAAGGTCCCGGCGCCCAGAAGTGTCATTGATGACTTCCGCGTCTACCGGCGGCCGTTGGCGCCGGCCGAGATTGCGAACCTGGTGCGCCTGTACGACCCCCGGACCCAGCTCGCGCCGCTCCCCGCCGCCGACATGGAGATGCGCTACAACGGCGTTAGCGGCCGCGTGGCCCTGGACGTGATCCCCCTTAGCCCGAAGTACCGCGACGCCGCAACTATCTCTGCACGAGTAACGAAGGCCGGGGAGGCCAAGCCCGCCGGCGAGGCCAGCGTGAGCCTGGACGAGCGCAAGCAGGCGCTCGTGGAAATCCGCACGCCGCCGCTGGAGTTCGCCAGGTACTCGGTGGCCGCTGACATCCTCGACGCCGCCGGCGCCACTCTGGCGAAGCTGGAGGACAGCTTTACGCGGATGCCGCCGCCCTGGTGGGGGTTCAAGGGCGGGGTGTCGGACAAGGTCATGCCGGAATGGACTCCGCTGAAGGTCAATGGACCTGTCGTTTCGATGTCCTGCCGCGAGGTCCGCTTCGGCCCGTCCGGGTTGCCGGAGAAGGTCATCTCCGCAGGTGAGGACGTGCTCGCCGGCCCGCTGCAACTCGAGGTAGGAATCCAGGGGAGCGGAGCCGATGTTGGGCTCCAGGTTGAGACGGCAACGGATACTGTGGTGAAGCTGCGCGGGAGAGCCGCGCCGGGGAACATGACCGTCACGACTCGCGCCACGATTGAGTACGACGGCCTGATGTGGTTCGACGTGACGCTAACCCCTGGGCCGGGCGGGGCGACCGTGTACGCGCTCACACTGCGTATCCCTTATGCGGCCGCAAACGCCACGATGATTCACTGGTGGAGCGGCGAGCGCAATTTTCGCGATCCCAAGGTGGTGCACATCGGCGATCTCCCGGTCCGTGACGGCGTGGTCTTTCGCAGCAACGACCAGGCCAGCGTCGCGTTGCCCAAGGAACTGCGCGGCAGCTTCATGCCATACATCATGCTCACCGGCATGCGCCGCGGCATGGCCTGGTTCGCCGAGAGTGACCGTGGTTGGACGCAGAGCACCGATGTGCCGGCCGTGTCCGTGGAGCGGCAGGGCAACACGGTCACTCTTGTCCTGAGCATCTTCTCCTCGCCGGTGAAGCTGGACGCGCCGCGCAGTTTCGCCTTTGGCCTGCACCCGATTCCGGTCAGGCAGTTGGACGAGAAGTGGCGTCTCAGCCCAAGCTACTCGAACGTCTATCCAGACTCGTTCTGCGGCAACAATCTCAAGGGCCGGGACGCATCCAGTGCGTTCTACTTATATCCGGAAGACGGCTGGGATGCCGTCCAGGGCCGCTGTGACGGGAGCGGGCTGGGCAAGGGCGCGGCCGGCCTGAAGGGGCTGTACGAAGGGCAGCTTGCGCGGCTCAAAGCCCAGGGCATCGCCCAGCCGCCGCCGCAGATGCTGACTGTCCCGGGCCTGTACTGGGACCTGCAATGGAACGGGATTCCGCCGCTGGCGCACACACGGGAGTGGGCGGAGACCTGGGCGCCGGATTACCAGTACTACACGCCGGCGTTCATCGAGTTTTCCTCGTGGGCGTGGCAGGAGTGGCTCCAGAAGACCGGCAAATTCGTACAGGGGGCGTATCTCGATGACTGCTGGAACATACCCCAGACGAAGGCCGGCGGACCGCTGACGTACGCGCTGGTGGACGGGCACGTGCAGCCCGGCTTCGAGTTCCTAGGGTTTCGTGAGCGCATCCGGCGCATGCGGCAGATTTCATGGGACAACGGCGTGTGGCCGCACCTGACCGCCCACACGACCCACACGTTCTTCGTACCGTACCATACATTCTTCGACCTCATCCTGGACGGCGAAGACTTCTATTCCGCGCCGCCGAACCAGAGCGACTTCATTGACCATTGGCCGCTCGACCGCATGCGCTTCATGCACAACGCCAAGTGGGGACTGACGACCACGTGGTTGGGCTGGTGCGGCAACTCGCTCAAGACGGACAAATGGCCGGCCTGGACATACCGCCAGACACGCGCCTATGTTGCCAGTCTGGCTCTGCACGACATCCTGTGGGGCTTCAACGAGAAGGTGATGGGCGACTTCGGCCTGAAGCAGCCGGACGTGTGTTTTGTGCCGTATTGGGAAAAGAGCGGGCTGGCGGCGCCTGACCATCCCGACGTGAAGATCAGTGCGTGGAAGCGGCCGGGGAAGTGCATGGTGCTGGTGGCCAATGTCGGCAAGGAACGTGTGCAAGCCAAGGCCGTTCTCGATCCCAAGGCTATGGGTTTCGGCGACACGACACCCGAGCGCATTCAGGCTGCGGATGCCGATCCCGAACTGTTGCAGTACTTCCGGGACGATGCCACGACGCAGAAGAAGCCTGCGAACTCCGACAACCTCGACATAACCGGGAATGCGCAGGCGCAAGCGGAGGAAAAGGATCTGCCGTCGTCTCTCGAAGAACGTCCTGAAGACCTCGCGCCGGCTGAGCGGCGCGCCAAGGACCCCGACGGCAAGTTCCAATGGCAGAACGGGGTCCTGCACTGCCCGATCCGCCGCCATGATTACCGGCTGTTCGTTTTCAGCGCTGGCAGGAAATAGGGCAAGTGGGCCTGTGTCTCACAAACTCCACCCCTCGCGGTATTCGTACCGCAAGGCTTTATCGGCGTCGCGATTGTTGACGATCTTGCAGGCCAGGGGGTCGAATTCAAGGATGCCTTCGAATTGCGTAGCCACGTTGCCCAGCAGGTTGAACTCGGTGAATGGGCCGGCGTAATCGTAACTGGCCCACGCGGGCTTGCCGCCTTTGCAGGCCTCCAGCCAGTCCTGCTCGTGGCCGTGAGACGGCTCGAGCTTCTCGGGTTTCTCGCGTTGCACGTCTTTGAACTTTTCCTCGGGCAGCAAGGTGAACGCGGTGTTGTGGCCGTTGGCGTAGAGCTTGCCCTCGGTGCCGACGATCAGCGTCCCGGCCCCATCCTTCCCTTGCTTCTCGCCGGCGTCGCCCCAGTCGAGCTGGCGTCCCAGGACATCCTCGATCTGCTTGCGCAGGGGCGAGCGGCCGCCGCCGTTGAGCCAACCGATTACGATGGACGGCAGTTCGCCCCGTGCCGGCAGCTCCCACAGGACGTGCTCCCATTCGGAGAAGCCCAGCTTGTTGATGGCATCCACCTTGGCCTGGACTTTGATGATGGGTTTCGAGGCCCCCTCTCCCTGCCCTCTCCCCCCAGGGGGAGAGGGTTGGGGTGAGGGGTCGGCATACCACAGCGAATCGGCCTTCAGCGAGCGGAAGGCAAGGTTCGCGGTGCAAGAGGCCCAGTTGCCGAGTTGCGCCGTGCCGAAATCGCGCCAAAGCTGCCAGAGCAGCCACTTGTGATGGTACAGCCGTGCGCGCGCCGGGCCGAGCCAGAGGCCCCAATAGAGATGCGGCGGAATCTCCTCCTCGCCTTCCGGTTTGGTCCGCCAGCCCATGCCGCCCTGGTCGTTCCAGGTGTAGGTGGTCAGGATGCGGCCCAGCGCACCGTTCTGGACCAGTTCGAGCGCGCGACGGTACGGGCCGGCGGCGGTGCCCTGGTTGCCCATCGAAGTGGCGACTTTCTTCTGCCTGGCGAGATCGCGCAAGACGCGGGATTCCTGCACGAGGCGCGTCAGCGGCCTCTCCGTGTAGACGTGTTTGCCGGCGCGGATGGCCGCCGCTGAAATCACGGCGTGGTTGTGGTCGGGCGTCGCAACGAACACGCCGTCAATCTCCTTGGCCTTGTCGTCCAGCATCCTGCGGAAGTCCTGGAACTTCGGAACCTCGGGGAACTTGCGGTACATTTCGGCGGCGCGCGAGTCGTCCACGTCGCACAGGGCCACGATATTGGCGCGCTCGCAGAACGCCAGGAGCAGCTCCCGGCCGTACCCGCCGCAGCCGACGGCGGCAAGGTTGAGCTTCTCGTTGGCGGCGTAGGTGCGCGCCGACCGGCTGTTGGCCAGCACGACCACTCCCGCGCCCAGTGCGGCGCGGCCCAGGAAAGCACGGCGCGTGATTCTGCGTTTCATGGCTTGCTCCCTCTGCCCCATCAGTTGTTATTCCTTACACTGCCGCGCCTGCAAGAGCACGATCATTGTGCGCATTCCTTTGCCCAACCAGGAGGGTGCGGGACACTTTCGGCGGGCTGTTTTTCCCACTCCCCTCGCGGGAGGGGGTAGGGGGAGGGGCACGACACCCCTCACCCCGCGTTCGCTTCGCTCACGTCGGCCCTCTCCCGCAAGGGGAGAGGGGACGCGCCGAAACTGTCCCGCACCCAACCAGGAGGCCGGCTGATGCAGGGCTGGACTATGAAACACCACGGGATAGACTCCTGCCAGCCAGACTTAGAGCAGCGCGGCGAACGGGGTCGTGTTTATGGTCATCGTGTATTGCGACAAGTGCGGCGTTCGCGTGTCCGAGTCGGATCTGGACTCTGGAACGGCCGTCAAGACTGACGTAGGCGTCTTCTACTGTGTCAAGTGTGCGCCCACTATGGCGCCGGCCAAAAAACGCGCCAGCCCAGCCGCTGCGCCTCATACACCGGCGGCTCCCGCAAAGCTCCCGGCGCTCCACCTCCCCGCCGGGAAGCTGCCCGCGCAAGAGCAGGCGCGCCAGCCCATGCTCATGGCCGCTGGCGTAGTGGGGGCGGCGGTGCTCGTCGCCGGCGTGATCCTTCTGCTGAACTACGGGAAGCCTGAACCTTCCGAAAGGAAGGACAGCGGCGCCGTGACGAAGCAGCCTGACCAACCGGCGTCCACCGCCCAGAACACCGCGCCTGAATCTAAGACGCCGCCTGGTGCGCAATTGAGCGCGCCCGGGAACGAATTGGCCACCAGCGCCGGCCGCAAAAAGGCTGCCGAACGCGAAGACGAGCAGCGCCTGAGCGAGCGCGCCGCCACACTGCTGCGCGAGCACAAGGCCTGGTTCAAGGAGCACCCGCAGGATCCGTGGGGCTACAAAGAGCGCCTCAGCCAGCTCGCCAGCACCTACCGCTCATTCCCCGCCGGCGTCGAAGCGGCAAAGATCCTCGCGGAGCTGAAGTTCCCCGAAAGGCCGGCCGTCAATACGGCCGTGGGCGCGGGCAAAGGTTGGGACGGGCCGTCGGAATTCTCCAAGGGCGACTTCGCGGCCCTGGGCTGGCAGGTGGAGGGGGCCTGGGACATCTTCGATTACAAGGCCGGGAGGAACAACCCCGGTTCTGTGGCCCGCTATCCCGCCCATAAGCCGGCGGGCAAGTTGACCAAGATCTTCGACGAAGCGAAGGATCCCAAGAGGCTGGAGCTTTCTCTGGACGTGGGCTGGGGCTGGGGGGATGCCGGACAGGGCAGCGACGCCGTGGAGTTTCTTCTGCTGGATGCCCAGGGCAACGGCTATGTCTTCCACGTCGGCCGGGCCAACGCCAACTGGGCGGTGCAGTGGGCGGCGGTGCAGAACAACGAGGTGCACGGAGACAGGCACTGGGCGCCGGGGACGATTGACGGCAGCCACCCGTCGGTGCGCGACGGCGGTGGACTGGAGCGCGTGACCGTCACCCGCGAGGGCGACGGTTCCTGGACGTTGGCCAGCAAGGAGTGGAACAAGGGCGCCGGCGGCAGCGTCAAGTTCAACGACAAAACCACCACATCGTTCAGCCGAGTCGTTCTGCTGGGGGCGGAGCAGTTTGACGAACAGGTCTTCAACAACATCGTTCTGGAGATCACCAAGTAGAGAACTCGCCAGCCTCTATGCGCTTTGCGTTTCCGTGTGCGGGTCGGGGGCGTCTACGCGGCGCACGCGGATGCCGGCGGGGCCGTCCAGGGGGCAGTTCGCTTCACAGATGCCGCAGCCGATGCACAGGTCGCGTTCGACACGGGGCTGCTGGATTTCGAGTTCCTCTTTGCGCTCATTGATAGTCTTGAACGTTTTCTGAACCTTGATGGCTTTGTCAGGCAGCGGACAGACTTCCTCACAGCGGATGCAGGGCGTGTTCTTGGCCCAAGGCAAACAGCGGCTGTGGTCGAAATACGCCTTGCCCAGCGGCGCTTTCTGCTTTTCCTCCAAGGACAGCCTGGGGATGGCCCCTGACGGACACACCTGGCCGCACAAGTTGCAGTTGAACTCACAATATGTCTGTTCAAACACAAAGCGTGGCGCCAGGCGCGGCGAGAACAACCCTTCCACGCCCGACTCCAGGACGGCCGGCTGCAGCACGTTGGTCGGGCAGACTTTCATGCACAAGCCGCAACGCACACACAGATTGAGGAACCGCTTCTCGTCGCCGGCGCCCGGCGGACGCAGCAGGCCGGGGTCGCTGGGATTGGCGCCGCTCAGGTGCGCGGCGCGGGCCACGGCGGGGAGCGCGGCCCCAGCCACGCAGGCGGCCAGGAACCCACGCCGGGACAAATCCAGCGCCGCCACGGCCGGCTGGGCGCGCGGCACGGTGAATTTCACGATAGCGCGGGGGCAATCAGCCACGCAATCCAGGCATAGGTTGCACGCCTGCGGGGCCAGGCCGGAGCCGGCGTCCAGCGCGCCCATGCGGCAGTTGCGGGCGCAAGTGCCGCAGTCCTTGCACACTCGCGCAGGCACGCGGCGGAGCAGATCCTGCGCAGGCGCGACGGGCTCGAAACCGTTCCGTTCACCTACCGCGACAAGGGGATCATGGCCACGATAGGAAGGCGCGCGGCCGTGGCGCAGTTGTGGCGGGGTCCGGTGCTGCGCGGAACCCTCGGTTGGCTCGCTTGGCTTGCGCTGCACCTGGTGTACCTGGTGGGCTTCCGAAACCGCCGGGTGATCGAGGCCATCAAGGCGCTGAAACCAGAAGGAATTTTTTTATCCGGGGGCCCGGCTAGCATTTACAGCAAAGGGGCTCCCCGCGTTGATAAAAAGATCTTCGATCTGGGTATCCCGATTCTGGGCATCTGTTACGGCCTGCAATACATGGTGGATTCTCTGGGCGGGAAAGTGATCGGTTCGACCAAGCGCGAATACGGCTTTGCCGAGTTGCTAGTCAAAAAGCAAAAAGGTATTTTTAACGGCGTGAATAAAAAAACGCAGTGCTGGATGAGTCACGGTGATTCCATAGGCTCTCTGCCTGCCGGATTTGTAATTACTGCATCCACCGCCAATACGACGGTTGCGGCAACCGAAGATGTCCAACGCAATTTTTACGGTCTGCAATTTCATCCGGAAGTTGTCCATACACAATCCGGCAAAAAGATGCTGGCTAACTTCCTCTTTAATATTTGCCGATGCAAAAAATCCTGGTCAATGAAATCTTTTGTCAATCATGCCGTCGAAGAAATCCGCCAGCAGGTTGGTTCCGAAAGAGTAATCCTGGGTCTTTCCGGCGGTGTTGATTCTTCTGTCGCTGCCGTTTTGCTGCACAGGGCTATCGGCAAGCAATTAACCTGTGTCTTTGTCAATAACGGTGTATTGCGAGAAGGTGAGGCCCCACGCGTTATTGAAATGTTTAAAAAAAATTTACAAATTAATTTGCGGTTTGCCCAGTCAGGAAAGCTTTTTCTGAAGAAATTAAAAGATGTGACCGATCCTGAAAAGAAACGTAAAATCATTGGCCGCACTTTTATCGAGATTTTTGATAAAGAAGCCCGTAAAATTAAAAACGTAAAGTTTTTAGCGCAGGGCACTTTGTATCCCGATCTGATCGAGTCGCGCT
>JBEKKG010000228.1:0-9377 GCA_050010835.1 Planctomycetota bacterium | reverse complement strand
CCCGCGGCCCGCAGTTGCTCAGCCTGGCCGTCCTGAAGCAACCCCAAGGAGGCACAGGTCTCCAGTCCCAGATCGTGGACCGCCCGGATCATCTCCAGCACGGGCTGGAGGTCCTGCGGCCGCGGTCCGCGCCAGGCGGCAGCCATGCAGAAACGGCCCGCGCCGTTGGCCTTCGCGGTCCGCGCGGCGGCAGCCACGCTCGCCAGCGGCGCCAGCGGCCCGTCCTCCACACCAGTGTCGTAACGCCGCGACTGCGGGCAGTAGGCGCAATCCTCGGGGCAGCCGCCGGTCTTGATGGAAAGCAGCGTCGAAAGCTGGATTACGTTCGGGTCGTGGTGTGCGCGGTGCACGGACTGGGCGCGGAAGAGAAGGTCGTTGAAAGGGAGGTCGAGGAGGGATTGGACGGCGGCTGCACTGTCCATAATGATAGTCCCTCCCTGAGGCGCCTGCCAACACGCTGTCTATTCACAGCGCCAGTTTGCTCACCACCAGCGTGGCATTATGCCCGCCGAAGCCGAGGCTGTTGGAGAGTGCGTGGCGGACCTGCCAGTCGCGGGCCGCGCCGGGAACATAGTCGAGATCGCAGTCGGGGTCGGGGGTTTCATAGTTCAGGGTGGGGTGCACCTTGTCTTCCGCAACGGACAGACAGGCCACCACGAACTCAATGCCGCCGGCGGCGCCGAGCGTATGGCCGGTCATGCTCTTGGTCGAGTTCACGGGGATCTTCTTGGCGCGTGCGCCCAGGAGGGTGTTGATGGCGCGGCTCTCGATGCGGTCGTTGGCCGGGGTGGAGGTGCCGTGCGCGTTGATATAATCCACGTCGTCCACATTCAGGCTGGCGTCGCGCAGAGCGCCGGCCATGGCCCGCACGCCGCCGTCGCCGTCTTCGCACGGCGCGGTGATGTGATAGCCGTCGCCGGAGAGGCCGTAGCCGCTGAATTCGGCGTAAATCCGGGCGCCGCGGCTGCGCGCGTGTTCGAGTTCCTCCAGCACGGCGATCCCCGCGCCCTCACCCAGCACGAAACCGTCGCGTTCTTTGTCGAAGGGGCGCGAGGCGCGCTGCGGCTCCGCGTTGCGTTTGGAGAGCGCGCCCATGTTGGCGAAGCCGGCCATGCCCAGCGGGGTGACGGCCGCCTCCGTGCCGCCGCTGAGCATGATCTCCGCCTCGCCGTACTGGATGGTGCGCAACGCGGAACCCAGGGCGTTCGCGCCGGACGCGCAGGCGGTGACCACGCAGAAATTGGGGCCGCGCAGCTTGTGCAGGATAGCCACCTGGCCCGCAGCAGCATTGGCCATCAGCTTGGGGATCAGGAAAGGCGAGACCTTGCCCGGGCCTTTGGCCAGCAGCCGTTCTTTCTGTTCTTCTATCTCCGTGATGCCGCCAATGCCTGTGCCGATGATGACTCCGCAGCGCGCGGTGTCTTCCTTGCTGAAGTCCAGTTGGGCATCGCGGATGGCTTCGTTGGCAGCGGCGACGGCGAGTTGGGCAAAGCGGTCGAGGCGGCGCGCCTCCCGCTTCTCGATGTAGTTCTCAGCGGCGAAATTCTTGACCTCGCCGGCGATCCTGACGTCGTGTTTGCCGGCGTCATAGAGCGTGATGGGGCCGATGCCGCTGACCCCCTGCAGCAGGTTCTGCCAGGTCTCGCGGACGTTCAGGCCCACGGGGCTCAACACCCCCAGGCCGGTCACCACTACGCGCCGTCTTCCGGAACTCATAAGCCAGCCACCTTCAGTGCCGGACCAGACCAGGACCGACGCCGCGGCCTGGCCTGCTCACCCGCACAGCCTCCCCGGCGTTCAGCCCTTGCCTTCTTTGTTCTTGAGCAGATCTTCGATGAACTTCACCGTGTCGCCGACGGTCTTGATCTTGCCCTCGGCCTCGTCCGGGATGTTGATGTCGAATTCGTCCTCGAATTCCATCACCAGTTCGGCCTGGTCGAGGGAGTCGGCGCCGAGGTCCTCGGTGTACTTCGTCTCCATCGTGATCTTTTCCTTGGGAACATCCAGCTTCTGGCTGATGATGTCCACAACCTTGTCCTTGACATTGTTCTCTTCCATGCTCTCCTCCACACTCCGCTTCTGCTCTGCTCCGGCAAGGGCGCGCACCTGTGCGAACGGGCATTCCGGCCACCCCCGCTGCCCGTGGCCAACTTCACGAAGAAACAGGGGCAGCACTGTAGCCGATAGACGGCCCAAGTGCAAATCCCTTGAGGGCTTGTTTTGGCAATTTTGACTTTGGAATCCGGCTCCGGTGGTATACTGGAGCGCTGTTCGGAGTTTACCGTGGTAGCGCAGGCTGTCCAGCCTGCGAGGGCAAGGGCAGGCTGACAGCCTGCGCTACACAGAAGGAGAACACAGCCATGGAGCACGTAGCGCAATCGTCGCGGCGGAATTTCCTGATGGCGAGCGGGAAAGTGGCTGTGGCATCCGCCTTGGCGGGTGCGGCCCTGCCGCGCGCGTTCGCTGCGGAAGACAATACCATCCGGCTGGCCTTGATCGGGTGCGGCGGCCGTGGTTGCGGAGCAGCCGTGGACGCGTTCAGTTCTCCCAACGGCCCCGTCAAGCTGGTGGCGCTGGCCGATATCTTCCCGAATCGGCTGGCCGCCGCGCATAAGAACCTGAGCGCGAAATACGAGAAGCAGATGGATGTCCCGCCGGAACGGCAGTTCGTGGGCTTCGACTCCTATCGCAAGGCGATTGACTGTTTGCGGCCGGGCGATATCGCGATGCTCACCGGCTACGCGGGTTTTCGCCCCGGGCAGTTGGAATACGCCGTGGAAAAGGGCGTGAACGTCTTCATGGAAAAGTCCTTTGCGACTGACCCGCCGGCTGTGCGGCGCGTCATTCAGGCTGGGGAAGCAGCGGAGAAGAAGAACCTCAAGATCGCCGCAGGCCTGATGTGCCGCCATTCCCGGAACCGCCAGGAGCTGATCAAGCGCATCCGCGACGGGCAGATGGGAACCATCCAACTCATCCGCGCCTACCGCATGCAGCCCTGCGGGACGATGGGGAAGAAGCCGCCGGCCGAAAAGGAGTTGTACTGGCAGATTCGGAACTTCACTTGTTTCTACTGGGTCTCGGGCGGGCTGTTCGCCGAGATGAATATCCACCAGATAGACGAGATCTGCTGGATCAAGGACGCCTACCCGGTCTCGGCCCACGGCATCGGCGGCCGTATTGCCAACAGCAACGATTGCAGCCAGAACCTCGACTCGCTGGCCATCGAATGGACCTTCGCCGACGGCACCAAGGCCACCGACGTGGCCCGCTGGCTTTCCAACTGCCACGCCGACTTCAGCACGTATATCCACGGCACCAAGTGCGCGGCGCTTTTCGGCATCCATCACCAGGACCCGGTGCAAACCTACAAAGATCAGCACATTACGCCGGATAACATTGATTGGGTTGCCGAGAAAGAGCAGTTCACTCCCTGGCAGGCCGAATGGAACGACTTGCTCGAGGCCATCCGCAAAGACAAGCCCCACAACGAAGCCAAGCGCGCGGCCCTCTCAAACCTCGCCGACATCATGGGCCGCGCCGCCGTGCACTCGGGGAA
The DNA here is from genome assembly GCA_050010835.1 of Planctomycetota bacterium. GTDB lineage: Bacteria > Planctomycetota > SZUA-567 > H5-PLA8 > H5-PLA8 > JAPLOD01. The sequence continues at coordinate 5,821 of JBEKKG010000228.1, read as the reverse complement.
GATGATCACCTGGGACGAGGCCCTGGCGTCCAAGTTCCAGTTCTGCCCGAACATAGACAGCCTTACAGAGGAGAGCGCCCCGCCCCTTCAGGCGGACGCCCAAGGCCGCTATCCGGTGCCGGTGCCGGGAGTGTGGACGGAGATTTGAGCAAGATTTTGGGGTCAGTTGCCAATGGAGCGTTGTGGCTAATCTGCGTGTGGCGGTATTGTTGAGCGGCTCGGGGACAACGCTGGAGAACCTCTTTGAGAAGAGGGAATCCGGGAAGTTGAGCATTGACATCATCGTGGTGCTCAGCAGCCGCACGGACGCATACGGGCTGGAACGGGCCAGGAAGAGGGGTGTTCCGGCGCTAACTGTGGAGAAGCGGAGGTTCCCGGCCACAGAACAATTCTCAGAGGCAGTGTTTGCTGCAATTGCCCCGTACAACCCAAAACTTATATGTTTGGCTGGGTTCATGTGTCGCCTGAGAATCCCTCAAGAATACGATAAACGAGTCCTGAATGTGCATCCGGCCCTGTTGCCTGCATTTGGTGGGAAGGGGTTCTACGGCCACCACGTTCACGAAGCAGTTCTTCGGGCTGGCTGCAAGATAACTGGCTGCACGGTGCATTTCGTTGATAATGAGTATGATCACGGTCCCATCATCACACAGAAGGCCGTGCCGGTTCTGCAAGAGGACACGGTTGAAACTCTGGCTGCACGTGTGCAGGCGGCGGAAAGAGAGATATATCCAGAAGCTATCCAGCTTTTTGCCGAAGACCGTCTGCACGTTAGGAACGGGATCGTGAACGTTTTGGGGCGTTGAGCACCCAATTGCCTTGGCCCTTCCCGCAAGAGGAGGCGGGGCGCAACAGCAGGGCTGATTGTGAATTTTTTCTTAATGAACCTTTGAAAAAACACTTTTATCGAATATCATTATATGAAGGAGGTGAACAGATGCCGAATACACCCATACACAGATACGTTGGCCGTGTGGTACACCTGATCCGTCAAGAGAAAGGGCTGAAACAGTCAGAGTTGGCAATGCTGACTGGCCTAAAGCAGCCCAACCTTTCCAGAATTGAGAACGCCCTCGTCGAGCCGCGCCAGACAACTTTGCAGAAGATCGCCAAGGCGCTTGGGGTGGAGTTGGAGGAGTTCTACAGTGATGCTCGGGTACAGGACGTGGAACGCAAATGGGCGGCCTCGCTGGGGCCGAAGCACGCCGCGCTGATGATGGCTGGCAAGCTGATAGCCGTTCCGCTCTTTGACACCAGCGCTGGGTACCCGGCAAAGGCCGGTGCGAACGGCGAGCCCCAAGCCCGGCTGGAACTGGTGATGCAGTTGCCGCCTTTCGGCGCGGAGACCCCTGGCACTCCCCATTTCGCTTTGCGCGTTCACGGTGACTCGATGGATAACGGCAAGCCCGGGAGCTTCTGTCCAGGAGAGGTACTGGTATTTTCCACCAAGCCCGAGGTCCACGTCAAGGCCGGAGACTTTGCCTTTGTCATCTGCCCGGACGGGGGCTATTTCCGCCGCGTGGAGATGCCCAATCTTGACAACTTGCTGCTCCAGCCGCTGAATCCGAATTGTCCAGTCCAGACAGTCCCCCGTGCGGCCGTTGTGGGCATGTGGAAGCTCGTGCGCCACATCCGCGTCTTCTGACCAGCCTGGATTTCTCAAGGCAGAGGAACGCAGAGGGGTTCGTACGAGAGGATTCACTGTTGTTTCCAATGTTTCTTCCTCTGCGCCCTCTGTACTGCTAACCATTCATTTCTTTGCACGGCGCAAAGATCCTTCAAGCTGCTTCAGTTAAGGAAGGCTGTCCTTCGCTCTCCCCGTTTCCCCGTGTCTCCCTTTCTCCGCGTCTCCGCGTGAGGCAGGCCTATTGGTTGCGGCTCTGTCGCGCTGTGCCCTCTGCGTTGAGGAATCCGGGCTTGGCCTCACACGTCGAAGAAGTACTCAGGCACAAAGATGACGTACTTCAAGTTGAAGGCGTAACGCAGACAAATCTTGATTGGCACGGCCAGCATCACCAAAAGATGGAAGATCACGATGCAGTAGCGCACCCAGCCTAACTGCCGGTACAGGTTCCTGAAGAGCCTCGCGCCCAGCAAGGGCAGCGCCACAAAATAAGCTGCGACGGCCAGGAATCCGGGCAGCTCGCGTTTGAACCAGTGCATTGACTCCAGGGCTCTTGGCCGGCCTGTCAGCCAGTTCACCACGTCTTGCCAGAAGAATTGAGAGAGATTGATATTGCGCGCGGCTGCCACCTTGTGGGCGTCGCGAGGCTCGTACAGTCCGAAGGAATCCCAATTGGGCCCCCGCAGGAAAGCCCCGGCATAGATCATCACCACCCATATCGCCAGGAAACCGAAAAGATAGGTGGTGATTGCATACTTGCGCCGTTCGAAAGAGAAGTACCCGCTGCCTTCGGGGTTTGGATCGCAGTAGGGCAGGCACACCAGTCCGGTGACGGCCAGCAGCGGCAGCAGCACGCCCGCGATCCAGGGATCGAAGTAGACCAGCAACTCCTGCAAGCCCACAAAATACCAGGGGGCCTTTGCCGGATTGAGGCTGTTCGCCGGATTGGCAGGCTGTTCCAGAGGCGCCTCAAGTCCCATCGCCCAGACCAGCAGGATTGCCACCGCGAACGCGGCTACAATGGCCTCCAGGTACAGCAGATATGGCCAGACGGGCAGGTTCTCCTGTGCGGCGGCGGCCTCCTCAGGCCCCAACCCTTGCCTGAGACGCTCATCGTTACGCACTGCCTGATAGAACGCGGCCCACAAACACAAACCGCTGAGAAACAGCATGGCCCAGAGCGGCAAGTAGTCCGGCTGGGCTGCGGCTTTCAGGAATTGCGGGCTGAATGTGCTGAGCGCCAGGAAGACTAAGCCGCCTGCAAGAATGCTGCTCGCCACTGCCCGTTTGACCAGGATCTTGCGGCAGGCCAATCCGCCGAACAGGACGCCAAGCAACGCTGCCCAGAACACCAAGGGCTGGCAGAACCAGTTCACGGTGTTGAAGAAAGGCTGCAAGAATTCAGGACCCCGACCATCCATGCTGTTCAATCCGCAATCTTCAATCCGCAATCTAAAGCGGCCCGCTGAACCCATCTTTTCGAATGCGCCAGAAGTGCACTGCCATCATCACGGCCGCCAGGAGCGGCAGAAAAATGCAGTGCAGGACGTAAAAGCGCAACAGCGCTGCCGGCCCGACCGAGGATCCGCCCAAGAGCAGATACTTGATGTCGCTCTTGGCATGGATGATCTGCAAGCCGTGGCTGCCGAGCAGCGAGGCGCCAGGGCCCTCGTGGCCAACCAGCGGCGCCGCGCCGGCCATGTTCGTGCCGACGGTCACGCCCCACAGAGAGATCTGGTCCCATGGCAGCAGGTAGCCCGTGAACGACAACAGCAGCGTCAGGACGAGCAGGGCCACACCCACGACCCAGTTGAACTCGCGCGGCTTCTTGTAAGACCCCGTGAGAAACACCCGCAGCATATGCAGCCAGACCAAGATCACCATGCCGTGAGCTGCCCAACGGTGCACATTCCGCATGAACATCCCCAGCGGGACGTCTTCACGCAACGCCACGATGTCCGCATAAGCATACTCAGGCGTCGGCCGGTAGTAGAACATCAGGAAGACTCCCGACACCACCAAGTGCAGGAACAGGAAGAAGGCCAGCCCCCCCATGCACCAGGTGTAGCGCAGCTTCAACGCATGGCCTTTGACCTGGGTCGGGTGCAGGTGCAGGAAAACATTAGACAACACGGCGAGCGCCCGGTTGGGAGCGGTATCAGGCCAGCCGTGGCGAAATATAGACTTCCAGAGCGGCGACTGGTAGATGCGATCTAACGCCTTGCGGAATCTGTCGCCGGCTCCCATCTCAGGTCAGGCCCAGGCTTTGTGTTCCCCCTCCCCTTGCGGGAGGGGGTAGGGGGAGGGCTACGGCCTCCTGCCAACTGCTTTTCCTATCCGCGCTGCGTGAATCTGCAGCCTCATTTTGTTTCCGTCTTGGCCTCGGTCTTAGGTGCCGCTTTGGGTTCTTCCTTGGTGGCCGGTTTGGCTTCAGTCTTTGGCGCTGCCTTAGGTTCTTCCTTGACGGCCGGCTTGGCTTCCCCTGTCTTCGGCTCCGCTTTCGCCTCGGCCTTTGCCTCAGCAGCCGGCGGGACAGGCGGGGCAGCGGGGTTCACAGTAATGGTCAACGCACCACTTCCTGTTCCACCGGCGTTCGTGGCTTTCACGGTGACAGTAAAGGTTCCCGTAGCCGTCGGCGTGCCCGAAATGGCGCCGGTGTTGGGGTTCACAGCCAACCCGCCGGGCAGGCCTGCCGCGTCGTAAGCTGTCGGATGCTCGGTGGCCGCGATTTGGTAGTTGAATGGCTGGCCCAGGATGCCAATGGCCGAGGCATTTGAGAGCACCGGCGGTGGCGGAGGCGGGGGCAACTTCGGCGCGTAGGGCTCGACGGACTTCAGATTGAGAAAGTACGCCGGGTCGCCCTCTTTTGTCTCGACCGTGCCGGCGACCACGACCTTCTCAGTCTTGCCCGCGTATTTCGCCACGGCCTTCTCGGCCTCGTCGGATTTGACGATGTAGTACACATCAGCGAGCGCGTCCGTGATCTGCGCGCAGGCCCCTGGATGCGTTGTTTTCTCCAGCAGGCCGCGGATCTTCTCCTCGCCGGCCCAAGCCGAAACACAGAACCCCAATAACACGATCCCGAGCGTACGATGCATGGTTCCTTCCCTCCGTGTCTTCTGCCATTCCCTCGTCTGAGTTCGACGTGCAAGCTGCCTCTTCCTTCAAGGGAGCCGATTGTACAGCTCTATCCCCAAGGCGGCAACCGTCAGTATCGTGAACAGGATCCGCACCCGCCGCTGACCGGCGTGAAAGCGCCGGCTGGCTTCCGGATCGCTGCTCAGTTGCCGCACTGCCGCCACGCGGTCGGCGATTGAGCCGTGGTGCCAGCACCACACGTTGCGGATGTTCCCGGTCATCTGGGCCAGCCTTTCCAGTGCCGCGACCAGAGGCGCCGGGGTCCCCAGCAGCTCCGCGCTGGCCAGGTCCGCCTCGCGTTCGCACTGGCGCATCAGCGTCCCATAGAAGAAATACATGTACGCGCCGATGAAGCCCATGAGCGCGCCGATCTCCACCAGCGGCGCCTCACGCCAGTTCCGCGGCAACAGGTCCAGGGCCGGGTTGAGGAGCGCCGAGAGGCAGAGGACCATCACGAACAGGAAAGTCAGGTGCCCGTAGCGCGCGTGCCCCAGTTCGTGCGCCAGCACGGCCTCAGTCTGCTCAGTGTCCAGTTCGTCCACCAGCGCCGGGCTGATGAGCACGTAGCGGAAGCGCGCCCAGCCGCCGAGCACGCAGGCGTTCAGCAGGCCCGAGCCGCGCGGCCCCCAGACCATGATCCCGCGCGCCTGCACGTTCGACCGCCGCATCAAGGCCGTCAGCCGTTCTTTCAGTTCGCCCTCCGGCAGCGGTGTACACCTCCACAGCCAGATGATCAGCTTGGGCAGGAACACCAGGGACGTCAGTGCAATGAAGGCCAGTGCGGTCAGCAGGTCCACCCCGGGCTGCTTGAGCCACTCCGTGTACCTGGACGGCAGTATCTCGGTAACGTCGCTGCACACCGCCAGCACCATCCCGATCACCAAGGGCAGCCAGGTCATGCGCGCTTCGAAAGCCAGATAAGAAGACAGTGTAATCGCCCGGCCGCGCATCTGCGCCGCCAGCCGCCGCCGCGGGATCCAGGAGACCAGCATGCCCAGCAGGAACGGCAGGAGATTGAGCGGGATCGCCATCACGCTGCTCCTGCTCAGAACCAACTGG
>JBEKKG010000227.1:0-9395 GCA_050010835.1 Planctomycetota bacterium | reverse complement strand
CACGTGGATTATTCCGCGCGGCTGCAAACCGTGGACAAGGAGCGGCACGGCCGCTATTACAAGCTGCTGCGCGCGTTCGAGCAGAAGACCGGCTGCCCGGTCATCATAAACACCAGCTTCAACGTCCGGGGCGAACCGATCGTGTGCAGTTTGGAAGACGCGTACCGTTGTTTCATGGCCACCAACATGGACGTGCTGGTGCTGGAGAAAACGGTGCTGTACAAGGAAGAACAGGCGCAGTCCAAGAGTCCCGAGCGGGCGCAGTACCTGGCGCAGTTTGGGGTGGATTAGCATGAACTGTTCACCACAGAGACACAGAGGCACAGAGAAGGAAAGGAATTGGACGATTGGCAATGTTTCGGCAATCCAAAATCTAAAATCCAGAATCCGAAATCTTTTCTCTGTGTCTCTGTGGTGAATGAAGTGGGCTGGGAGGTGACGTATGGCTCTCCATGAGATCAATTGGCGTCCGTCAGCGCGCCAACTGCGCCAGTTCTCTGCGCTGCTGCTGGTCTTCTGCCAGTTGGCTGCAATGTTCCTGTACTGGAGAACGGGCGTTCCGCGCGTGGCGCTAGGTGTGAGCTTGGCGGGAGCGCTCTGCGGCGCTGGCGGACTGGCTTGGCCCAGGGCTGCACGGCCGGTCTACCTGGCGCTCGTGATACTGGGCTTTCCGGTGGGCTGGGCCGTTTCCCATGCAGTCCTGGCCGTATTTTACTTTGGAGTATTGACGCCACTGGGGCTGTGCCTGCGGTTGTCCGGCCGCGACCCCTTGGCGCGGAAATTCGATAAGGAGGCCCAGAGCTATTGGCGGCCGCACGAGCCGGCGCCTGAGAATGCCAGGTACTTCAGGCAGTTCTAAGACACATCATTCACCGCAGAGACGCGGAGAGCGCAGAGAAAAGCAGGGGAGGTTGGTTTAATGGGCATTTGGTTCATGAGTTTACTCTGCGTTCTCTGCGCCTCTGCGGTGAGTAGTTCAGTCTAAGACGAAAGGAGTTTTCCGTGCCCCAGGAAGCACCCACGCCGTCCCCAAACCGGAACGCGGAGCCGGATAGCGCGGCTGCGGAATTTGCCCGGCAGGCGCAGGAGGCGCCGCCTGGCGCATTTGCCGAAATCTGGAGTTTCCTCAAACAGAACAAGAAATGGTGGGTGACGCCGGTGGTCATCATTCTGCTGCTGCTAGGGTTCTTCGTCATAATCAGCAGCACGAGCGTGGCGCCATTCATTTACTCGCTCTTTTGAGCTTGCTGGGAGCGCCGGCGTCCCGCCGGCCTTGCCCGAGCGCGGCACGATTCATTTACTCGCTCTTGTGAGTGGCCGACCTCTATGAACACAGCGCAAACCAAAGCCGGCGGGACGCCGGCGCTCCCAGCCGCGCGGCTGGGTTGGCGGAGACGGCTGCGCCTTTACATCTTGCGCGGCCTGTTGGCTTGCGGCTCAATTGTCATTGGCCGGGTGATTTGCGAGGTGGCGCTGCGGGTGCTGAACATACCACCGCAGGACAGTGTTCCTCCAGAGCTGAAAGTCCACTTGGCGGAGTTTGGGCGCGCCCACAATTTCAGCCTGGGCTTTGCCTGTTACCCGCCTAACATCACCGTGCCGGTGTGCACCAGTGAGTTCCAGACTTTCAACCAAACCGATAATCTGGGCTACGTTGGAGTCGGAAAGCCCAAGGCGGAAGCGCGCCCGTTGCTCGTCTTCGGTGACAGTTTCGCCTACGGCTACGGTGTAAATGCCGCGGAAGCGATCGCCGCACAGTTGGACGCTTACAACGCCGGACTATGGGGCACTTCCTTCCCTTTGCACGCCCGCGCACTGGAGCGCGTCGCAGGGGTGTTCAAACCCAAGCGCGCCTTGTGGATCCTTTATCCGCCGCACTTGATAACGGTCTGCAAGAATAAATGGCGTGCACGCGGCGTGGTTGACCCGGTGGACCATCCCTGTCTGGCTTGGGGCATTGGGCTGTATAACCGTACGCGGTTGTCACTGGCGATCATGAGCGCCACGGGCTGGGGTTTCAACCGCGACGATTACTTCACCTTGGAATGGTCGCTTTACGACCCCGCGGACACTCTGGTTGACTCCGGGTTTGACGCATTCGAGCAAGCCGCGGCAGATGTAGCCAAAGTCGCACGCCGGGCCAACATTCAGATCATCCCGGTGTTCATACCCTCGAAGGCGCAGTTGGCCCTCGCTCTGGACGGCAAGCGGCCTGTGTTGCTGCACCGCTCCGCAGCCCTGGATCCCAGCCTGGCGGTAAGGCGCATGCAGGAGATTCTGGCCAGGCAAGGCATCGGCCCGGAGTGCCATATTGACGTGCTGGAACTCTTCCGCTCCGGCTCCCTGCCCTGGCGAGAGGCGTATTTCCCCATTGACGCGCATTTGAACGCCAAAGGCAGCCGGGCAGTTGCCCAATTCCTCGCTGAAAAGCTGAAGGCGCTGCCCCCGCCCTGACTTACAGCGCCACTCTCAGCACGAAAATCAGTGGCAGGTAAGCCAAGCTGTAACGGAACAGCGCCCGAGCGCTGGCGTCGTCCCGCTGGCGGTACAGCCTGAAGCTGAACACAACCATCACCACACTCGCCGCAGCTATACCGGCTGTGCTCTGCCAACTGGCCAATTGAGTCAGCGGCAGGCACAGCGACAGCGGCACGAGCGCCAGGGAATAGAGGAGGCAGAACTGGCTGGTGCTGCGCCCGGTGCTGTCCAGCAGCGGCAAGATGCGGAAGCCGGCGCGGCGCAGGTCAGCGCGATGCAGCCAGGTCAGCGCCAGCACGTGAGGAATCTGCCAGACATAGAGAATGACGGCGAGCAGCCAGGCCCCGGCCTCAAGCGAACCGCCGGCGGCGGCCCAACCCAGCAACGGCGGGATGGCGCCGCACACGGCGCCCACCAGCGTACACAGGGTGCTGCGTTTCTTCAGCGGCGTGTAGACCAGCACGTATATGGCTGCGGCACACGCTCCCAGCGCCGCCGCGAGCACATTGGTCCCGCAGGCCAGGACGCACAAGCCGCACGCGCACGCGCCGGCAGCACCCCAGAAGGCGTAGCAAGTGCGAAGCTGTTGCGCCGGCAAGGGCCGGGCCGCCGTGCGCCGCATGAGTCTGTCGAGTTGCACCTCCCACCACTGGTTGAGGGTGCTGGCGCCTGCGGCAGTGCTGGCGGTCCCCAGGATCGCCCAGACAAGGTGTTCGAGGCTGAGACCGCGGGGGCTGGCCAGCAGAAAGCCTGCAGCCATTGTGAGGACGACCATTGAAACCAGGGCCGCCCTTGAAAGACGCAGGCCAATGCTCAGCCAGTGTGAAACACAGGCCGCGGCCGGGGCTTTGTTTTGAACGAACCAGAGTGGCATGCTCTAACTCCAATGTTCGACAATTTGCCAAATTGTCGCGTTCGACATTTCGCCAAGTTGTCGAACAGCTTGCTCAAGCCAGATGAGAGACTATCATCTGGCTCTTTCAGGTGAAGGGGAGAATGAGAAGCGAACGAACCTGTGCGGATATACTCACTCTGGGCTTCGGCACCAGCGTGGCCATGTGGGCGCTCGGTTTCTTCTGCCGCATTCCCAGCGGGATCATTGGTGAGGACCTGGCGGCGCCGCCGCCGGCCACGGATTTGGCGTCAGCCGGCCTCGTCCCCGCGAGCGCCCTCTTCGTGCTACTGGTGCTGTGCATGCTCGGCGGCGGGTTCTTGGCTGGACGCTTGACAACACGCGGCTGGCGCGGGGGCTTCTTTGCGGGCACGCTCTCGTCCGCGCTGAACCTGCTCGTTGTCATCGGCGCACTGAGCGCGGAAGAGAGGAACACGCTGGCGGCCTCGGCGGTGTTCTTCGTGCCCGGCACGCTGCTCGCCGGCGCACTGCTGGGCGTTTGCGGGGCAGTCGTAGGCGGCTGGCGCAGCGGGAACAGCGGGGACAGCGGGGACAGACAGCCAATTTCCGAACAGCCGGAAATTGGTGTCAGTCCCCGCTTGTCCCCGCTGTCCTGGCGCTGCGCCTTCACAGTGGTGGCCGTGTGCGCGACGTTCCTGCTGATTCTCGCCGGGGGACTGGTAACCAGTCTCAAAGCGGGCTTGCAGGTGCCGGACTGGCCCAACAGTTTTGGCTACCTGATGTTTTTCTACCCGCTGTCAAAAATGAGCGGCGGTATTTACTTTGAGCACTGTCACCGGCTCCTGGGCACTCTCGTGGGCCTGGCCACACTGGTTCTAGTGGTGTACACTCTTGCCAAGGAAGAGGGAAGCTGGCTGCGCATTTTTGCCTTGGGCGCTTTCGGGCTGGTGCTTCTGCAAGGGCTGCTGGGCGGACTGCGTGTCACGGGGCGTTTGACGCTGAGTGCCGCACGGACTGACATGGCGCCGAGCAGCGCGCTGGCCGTGGCACACGGGATCGTGGCGCAGATTTTTTTCTGTGCGCTGGTTGCGTGGAGCGCGTTCAACTCCCGCGCCTGGCGCGAGCCTGGAACTCTGGCAGCGCGAACAGTGCGCACCGATTGGGCCATCCACAGCGCTTTACTGGCGCTGCTCTTCATCCAGTTGGCAGCGGGCGCCGTCCTGAGGCACACTGCCCACCTCCTCCACCTGCACGTCACTCTGGCGGCGCTGGCGTCGCTGGCAGGCCTCGCGGCCGCCGCCAGGGCCTGGGGCCTGTATGGGCAAAGCGAGATTCTCAGGCGGCTGGCCAAAGCTCTGCTGTTGTTGGGCGGATTGCAGGTGCTGTTGGGCGTGTGCTCGCTCTTCACGCTGGGCTTCGTCCTGGAGCGCCGGCCTTCGATGCTGATCCAGGTCATTGTCACCTGTGCCCATCACACTGTCGGAGTGTTGCTCCTGGGCTGCGCCACACTACTGAAGGTCTGGGGGCGGCGAGTGCTCGCGCCTGAGCCCCAAGGTGGGTAGTCATCAACGAGTTCGCGTCTCTATTCGGGCTGCAGGCTCACTTCCCCCCTTTCCACAGCTTGTGTCTGTAGTGATCCAACACCACCGCCGCGACGATGACGCAGCCTGTAATCAGCCGCTTGGTGGGTTCCTTGGCGCCCATTTGCGCCAAGCCCGCGCCCAGCACGGCGATAATGACCACGCCAAAGAAAGAGTTTATCACCGAGCCGCGCCCGCCCATCAGGCTGGTGCCGCCAATCACTACCGCGGCGATGGCCTGCAATTCGGCGCCCGTGCCCGCATTGGGGTTGGCGGATTCCGAACGGGGGATCTGGATCACCGCGGCCAGGCCGGCAAGAAAACCGCACAAGCTGAAGACGGCCAGCTTGATGGGCCGCGGGTCAATCCCCGAAAGGCGCACCGCTTCTTCATTGGTGCCAATCGCCACCATGTAGCGCCCCAAAACAGTACGCGACAAAACGAACTGGCCAATGAGCACCACAGCCACGGCGACCACAAAGGGCAGCCACCGCCCGAACACTGCATTCTCCGCAATCACGGCAACGGGCGCGCCGATGTACTGCGTCTCGGAGTTTGACACCATGTAGGCGCCGCCACGCGCAATCTCCATCATTCCCAACGTGACTATGAATGACGGCAGCCCCCAGGAAGTGGCCAGCAACCCATTCGCCAGGCCACAGGCGAGTCCCACGCCCAGGCACACGACCACAGCCGCGCTCAGCGGCCACTGGTGCCGCGCCATGCACACGCCCAGCACCGCGCCGCTCAGGGCCAGCACCGAACCCACCGACAGGTCAATGCCTGCAATGATCAACACGTAGGTCATGCCCACGGCGATGATGACGGCATCGGGAATCATGTTGGCGATGCTATGGAACGTGGTCAGCTCAAAGAAATGCTCGGTGCTGAACCCGAAGTAGGCAATCAACCCCACGAGCACCAATACCATCCCAAGGTAATCAGCGACCACGGCGCGCCAGGGCAGGCCGCGGCTCGCAGGCAAAAGTGGCAAGGGTGCGGTGGTCATGCGGTAGCCTTTCGTTTACCCTCTCCCCTGTGGGGAGAGGGTGGCGCTTTAGCGCCGGGTGAGGGGGCCACGCCACGCTCGTCCTCGCCCCCTCACCCCGCGTTCGCTTCGCTCACGTCGGCCCTCTCCCCACGGGGGAGAGGGGATCGTACCCTCTCCCCTATGGGGAGAGGGTGTCCCGACTTGTCGGGACGGGTGAGGGGGCCGCTCTGGCTTCGTATTTCACACTCTTACCAGATAGCCGCCATCACCGAATCCAATCTTTCGTAAACCTCCGAGTTCCAAAACCGCAGGAGCTTCACGCCCTGGTCCTCAATCCACCCTTGCCGTGCCTCGTCCTCCACTTCCTTGCCCAAATGTGTCTGGCCGTCCAGTTCCACGCCAAGGTGCAGTGCGGCGCAGTAGAAGTCCAGGATGTACGGTCCCAGCGAGTGCTGCCGCCGGAACTTGAAGCACGCAAAACGCCGACCCCTCAAACAAGTCCACATGATTCTCTCGGCGGGCGTTGCCTCACGCCGCAATTCCCGCGAACGGGCTTTCAGAACTGGATCTCGGTGCACGGCCACCCCCTCACCCCGCGTTCGCTTCGCTCACGTCGGCCCTCTCCCCACAGGGGAGAGGGGGAACAGTGTTCAAGTAGCCGCTCAGCGCCGCGGCCATGATCTTGTCCTGGGTCCATTCGCCGCGCTCGAACACCGCGGCCAGCCGTCCGGCCGATATCACGGCGATGCGGTCGCAGAGCGCCAGCAGTTCCTTCAGGTCCGATGAGACCACGATTATCGCCTTGCCTTTGGCCGCCAGGTCGTTCAGCAAACCGTAAATTTCAAACTTCGCTCCGACATCAATGCCTCGGGTCGGCTCATCGAAGATGAGGATCTCGCAATCGCGGTACAGCCACTTGGCGATGACGACCTTCTGCTGGTTGCCGCCGCTCAGTTCGGCCGCGCGCTGTTCCGGCCCCTGGCAGCGCACGGATAGCGCCTGGGTCTGCCGCGCGGCCGCGTCCCGCTCGGCCGCCAGATTGATACAGCCGCCCCAGCCACCCCAGCCGCCCCAACGCAGCGAGGCGCGCAGCTTGGCCAGAGTTATGTTCACCCGCACCGGGAGAGGCAGAAACAAACCCTGGGCCTTGCGGTCCTCGGGCAACAAAGCCAGGCCCTGGCGCACGGCGTCGCGCGGTGAGCGGATGCGCGCGGGCAGTTCCGAGCCGTACAGGTACAGCGCGCCGGCGTCGGCGCGGTCGGCGCCGAAGAGCAGGCGCATGGTCTCGGTGCGCCCGGAACCCATCAGCCCGGCGAAGCCGAGGATTTCGCCCCTGTAGGCCTCAAAACTCACGTTTCGCACCGCCGCGGCCCGGCCCAGCCTCTCCGCGCGCAACGCCGGCGCGCCGCGGGGGCGGCGTACCGCGGCCTGCACTGCGCCAAGCTCGCGCCCGACCATCAAGCGCACGATTTCGTCAATGCCTGTGTCCGCCGCAGGCCGGGTGGCCACGTTCTTGCCGTCGCGGAGGACGGTGATGCGGTCGGCGATGCGTTTCAGTTCCTCCATGCGGTGGGAAATGTAGATGATGCCTGTCCCTTCCGCCTTCAGCCTGGCGATCTGCGTGAAGAGGAGTTCCGTTTCGGTGCCGGTCAGAGCGGCGGTCGGTTCGTCCAGGATCAGCAGGCGGCAACTGCGCGACAGGCCGGCGGCGATCTCGACGAGTTGCTGCTGCCCCACACCCAGGGCGCGCACCGGCGTGGCGGGATCAATAGACTCCAACCCCACCCGCGCCATGACCGTGCGCGCCGCGGCGTTCAGGCGCGCGAAAGAGACCACGCCACAGCGGTGCGGGAGATGTTCGAGGAAGATGTTCTCCGCGACGCTGAGGTTGCCGATGAGGTTCAACTCCTGCATCACCATGCGGACGCCGTGGAGTTCTGCGTCGCGCTTGCTGCCTGGCGTATATGCTTCGCCGTGGAGAGACATGGCGCCGGCGCCGGCAGGGGTGAGTCCGCATAAGATGCGCGCCAGAGTGCTCTTGCCCGCGCCGTTCTCACCGACCAGGGCGTGCACCTCGCCCGCGCGCAAGTCGAAATCCACGCCGTCGAGGACCTTGGCGGAGTAGGACTTCGACAGGCCGGAGACTTTGAGCAGGCTGGCTTCCATCGCAAGGGCTCATTCACCACAGAGACACAGAGGCACAGAGAAAAGAAGGACAGGAAAAAGCAGTTCTCTGTGTCTCTGTGTCTCTGTGTCTCTGTGGTTGGTAGTAATGTCTTTCACTTCCCGCTCTCCCCCGTGATCAAGTCCACAGGCGTTTCCTTGTCCGCTGGGGCCGCTTTCTTGGCGAGAATCTCCAGGGCGTACTCGATGCCGAAGACGGCGATCTTGTCGGCGTGCTGATCCACGGTGCAAAGAATCTCGCCCTTCTTCATCATTTCCTGAACGGCGGCGATGTTGTCGAAACCGATGACAATGGCGTCCTGCAGCTTCCGCGCGGACTTCAGTGCGGCGACGGCGCCCAGCGCCATGCTGTCGTTGGAGCAGAGGACGGCCTTCAGGTCCGGGTGCTCGCGGATCATGCCCGCGACCACTCCCTCGGCCTTATCCGTTTCCCAGTAACCTGTCTGGCTGGTAACGATCTTCATGCCGGCGGCATTCATGGCGTCTTCGAAGCCGAGCTTGCGCTGGATGCTGTTGAAGGCGTTGGGCGCGCCCTCGACGAGCGCCACGGGATCGCCGGACTTCAGCTTCTTGGCCAGGTGCTCTCCCGCCAGGCGCGCGCCCTTGCGGTTGTCCGGCCCCACAAAGGGAATCTGGATGTTCTTGTCGGCCAGGACCGCCGCGTCGAATTTGTTGTCAATGTTCACGACGACGATGCCGGCGTCGCGCGCCCTCTTGCACACGGGGATCAGCGCTTTGGAGTCCGCGGGCGCGATGACCAGCGCGTCCACGCGCTGCGCAATCATCTGGTCCACAATGTTGATCTGCGCTTCCACGTCCGTTTCGTCCTTGGTGCCGTTGGCGAGCAGGGCGTATTCGGAGGCGTGCTGCTTCTGATGGGCCGTGGCGCCGTCCTCCATCGTCTTGAAGAATTCGTTGGCCAGGGACTTCATCACCAAGGCTATCTTCGGCGGGCCTTTCGGTTTGCCGGCGCCCTGGCCACAACCTGCGGCCAGAAACACTAGAACTAAACTCGAAATCCGAAATCCGAAATTCGAAAGAAGAGAAAAAGAAGAGAAACAGCAGTGGGTCAACGCTCCGCCTGGATTTTTCATGGGCCCTCCCTCCCTTGTCCGTTGCCGCGCCGGGAAAGAGATGAGTAAAGAGGAAATGAGGGAAAAGTAAAAGGGAAAACGTGAACGTTGTCTGTTGTCGGGTGCATGTCAGCAAATGTACCGCGGGCGTCCCGCCCGCCCGTGGCAGGCCGGCAGGGCGCGAGGACGAAGGCGGGCGGGACGCCCGCGGTACGCTCTGGGCCACGCATTTACTG